>JAAYPA010000034.1 GCA_012520055.1 Mollicutes bacterium | reverse complement strand
TATCAATTTAATTGAAAATAATGAATTTTTAAATTCCCATGGTGAATTATTTAAGAAATTGATTCATTTATAAAAATAAAAATATATTTTTACTAATTTGATGATATTAAAACAAAAGAAATAATAAAGAAGAAAAGTAGTAATTTAATGAAGTAAAATGCTATAATTATATTGAGGTGTAAAATGCAAAAAAGAAATAGGATTATTCTATTAGTAATTTTATCAATAGTAGTATTAGGTGAATTGTTTTACATAACATCTAAATCAGATAACATAGATAGTGTAGAGTCAAGACAAAGTGAAAACAGTGTTAATTGTAGTAAAGATGATTTTGAAATGAATTTATATACTGATAAAAAGGAATACAAAACTACTGACAAAATAAATATGTGGGGAACCATAAAATATGTTGGAAAAAAAGATAAAATAACTATTTATCATGCAGGATCTGTTAATAGTGATACTTATATATATTATTCTATTGATAATGGAGAAAATTTTCATATAAATAGCGTCAGCAACATGATGGGAAAAACTACATTACTAACTAAAGATAAACTATATCATTTTGATTATCAAAAAAGTGGTAGTTGGGATCCAAATGGTCCAGATGCCAAATTCTGGGAAGACTTCTATAAAGAAAAAGATTTATATCTGCCTAAAGGTGAATATACTATTACCGCTGAAAGTGCTTTTTCTTTAACTGACTTTTCTAGTAAAGCTATAGATTTAAAATGTATTTTAAAAATTAAAGTAGTAGACTAAAAAAGAAACGAGCTTTTAATAAGCCTGTTTTTTATTAAGAATAATTAATAAGATTAGCGTGGTATAATATTTTGAAAGAGGGTGTGATGATGAGTAAATTATGTGAAAGATTACATTTGATTGTTAATAAAATGCCAAGATATTATTTTCCTCTTGATAAAAACAAGATATATAAAAATGGTATTTATATATTGTTTGAAAAAGGAGAGAAAGCCCATGGTGTTGATAGAATTGTAAGAATCGGAACTCATCGAGGTGATAATAACCTATATAACCGATTAAAAGAACACTTTATTAATGAAAATAAGGACAGAAGTATTTTTAGAAAAAATATTGGGCGAGCATTATTAAATAAAAATCAAGATAGTTATTTAGAAATATGGTAAATTGATTTTCAAGAAAGAAAAAATAAAGAGCAATATAAAGACAAATTAGATATTATTAAGCAAAGAGATTTGGAAAAACAAGTATCTAAATATATTCAAGAAAATCTATCTTTTGTAATAATTGAAATCTTTGATAAGTCATCACGTTTATTCTATGAGTCTAAATTAATTAGTACAGTTTCACTATGTAATGATTGTTATAGTAGCGATGATTGGTTAGGTAAATATTCGCCAAAAGATAAAATAATAAACTCAGGATTATGGTTAGTAAACGAATTATATAAACAACCATTTACCGAAGATGAGTTGGAAGAATTTATTAAATCTTATATATTTAATAAGAAAGAAGATCGATTATGAATATTGAAATAAAAAAAGCTAAACAAGAAGATTTAAAAAGTATCCAAGAATTAAATCATAAATTATTTGAATTAGAATATCAGTATTTTGATAATACCTTAAATGTTGGCTGGACTTATGAAAAGGCCGGTGAAGATTATTTTAAAGATATAATTAAAAATGGAATTGTTTTATTATCAATTGTTGATAATCAAATAGTAGGTTATTTATCAGGCAGCATTTCTAAGATAAATTCTGAATCGAAATTAGATAATATGTTTATAATAGAGAACTATAGGAAATATGGTATTGGTTCCAAACTAATTAATGAGTTTAAAAGTTATTGCTTAACTAAAGGTATTGATAATATAAAAGTTTCAACTTATGCTAAAAACAAAAATGCTATTACATTTTATCTTAAAAATGGCTTTGAAGAATGGGATATTACATTAAAGTGTAAGTTATAATGTGGATGAATCCTATAAAAATTATTATATTCAATTAGTAAAGATAACTCAAAAAGCTACTCGTTTATTACAATATTCTCGGAGAAATACTACCGAAAAGGCTTCAAAATCTAAATAGTTTTGATTGATTTGACATTTATTTTTAAAAATGCTACTTTAAGAAAGAGGTATATATGACTAAAGCTAGATTTAGAATGATAGATGAAGATTTTATTTGTGAAGTATGTAATGAAGAAGTAAAAGCTTTAGGATATACAGCAAGAGATCATTGCCCCAAATGTTTATGTTCTAAGCATGTTGATAATAATCCCGGTGATAGAGCCAATAATTGTCATGGGATTTTAAGACCAAAGGCCATTGAAAAAGCTAAAAAAGATGAGTATAAAATAGTATACAAATGTGATATATGTGGAATAGTAAAAAGAAATAAAACGGCTATAGATGATAATTTTGATTTAATATTACAAATCATGAGTCATCCGATTGATTTGGAAGAATATAAATAATAACTACACCTTGTGTAGTTATTATTTATCATTAGACAAACAATCTTTTCTTATTTGGATTAATTCACGTTTGATTTTTAAAATTTCCTCTTCTACATTATTACTTTCAATATGTGGTTTGATACTTGAGTGTTTAGTCTGAGCCTGTCTTATAGTTACATTTTGAGCATTTATGGTTAATATTACTTGACCAAGCAATTCTAAAAAATTTCCTAATGAATTTTGCTGATTAACGGTTAGAGCAGGGGATATAATAAGTCCCATAATTACAGCTATAGCACTAAATTCATATGGATTTAAAGAAAATAGCCAATTAGAAAAGCTATCGAAATCTTGATTTACAAAATCGTTAAATTGTGGTGCATCCATATTTTTTTTCTCCCTACTTATTGTATGAATATTTAATAAATTAATAGACAAAATAAAAATTCCATTTTATTTGGAATTTTTTATTTCTTTATCTTTAGTCATAATACTTTCAACTATTTTAGTTAAACAGTCTAGTTGCATCAATGTTTTAACATCTTTTTTTTGATAATTATTTAGATTCATGTATTTTCGATAACCAATTGTAGATGGATTACGATTAGTTTCTAGGTAATACCATTTATAATCTTCAAAATTATAGATGAAATCAATTCCTAAAATTATGCCTTTTTTTGTTCCCCAATAAGGGGCAATATTTTTTACTTGTTGACTTATTGAAGCTGGAAGTTTCAAAGTTTCCGGATTAATTTCATGATATGAAAGAATAATTTCATCTATTGCCGTTAGATTAGCAGTTTCGGGATTTAAAGGGATTATTTTACCACCACTTGCTGCGTTAGATATAATACTTTTAGTATTGAGATAATATGGGGAGCTAGGTTCGTTTAAATATTCACAGGGATTAAATATATCAATGCCATATTTTTTTATAATTTTTTTTGGTGTTTTATTTGGAGAATATATAAAAGAAGCAGACAGTATTTCTCCAGTACAAGAAGCAAATACGCGAATTGAACTATTAACATCGGGATTACTTTTTATATACTGCTGAGCAACAAATTCATTTTTTAGATTCAATTTTTTACTTTCGGGTAAATTCAATACAGTAATAATTTGTTTGAGTTGCTCTTTAGTATTAATTAAATATTTATCTTCTCCACGATTAGCAGTTATATTTTTAAATACGACTGGAAAAAATGGATTTTTTAAATATTCATCAACAGAAAATGTTAAAGGTTTATTAATATTAGGGATATCAATGAACTCATCTTCAATTAGTCCTTTTTCAGGAGTTTCTTTGCCAAGCAAATCAAATAATTGACCATCTTGATGATAATCGCTCATTTTATTGATAACTGTAAAACCTAATTTTTTAGCTACATTTTCAAATTTATCTCTTAACAATAAAAATTTCATGGTTAAACTAATGGGCATTAATTTAGTATTACTAAAATAATATTCGTGGGTTATTTCGCTTAATTCTTTTTCACGTTCGGGAATTAATAGATAAGTTTTTTGGTTTAAACGGTACGGAAAATCTCTAATTATTTCATCTGCCAAATCTAAAAATATAGAATTTTCTTTATTAGCGTGTTTTAAATAATTTTTAATTTTATCTGCTATCAAAATTATCACCTTTATTATATAATTATTATATCACAAATATTTGAAATTTTTATGAGAAATTTCTAGCATAGAAAAGAAACATAATTGAGTGCCAAGATATTATTGAAGAAAACAGGACTGCTGTGAAGAAGTCATTATTTTTGTTTTCAGTATTATTAGTTTCTTTTTTTTGATATAATTTAACATGATAGGTGAAAAATATGATGAAACCGATTATTGGTATTGTAAGTAGCATAAATAAATCTGATAATATAACTGTTAACGATGCGTGCGTGTTAGCAATTGAGAAATCAGGTGGTGAACCAATTGCTTTAGTAACTAAACAAGATGATATTATCGGAAATAATATATTAAATATGTGTGATGGTTTTTTATTTCAAGGTGGTTATAAAATGGAAGATTATCAATTGAAAATTTTAGAATATGCTTATAAAAATAAAAAACCAATTTTAGGTATTTGTTTAGGAATTCAATTAATTGCAACATTTTTTGAAGGATTTGGTTGTTTAAGTCGTGTTGCAGATATAGATATTAAAGTAGATATTAATCATAATCCCCATGAATCTATAGAAAACAAAAGTTTTCTAGCTCATAAAATATATATTGATTCAAATAGCTTTATGTATAGTTTATTTGGACCGGAAATGATGGTTAACAGTCGTCATATTAAAGCTGTAACAAAAGTAAATAAACCTTTTATAGTTTCTGCCAAAGCAGAAGATGGTATTATTGAAGCTATAGAGTATATTGACAAAGAAAACTATATTGTCGGTATGCAGTTTCATCCAGAAGATATTCCTGAATTAAAACCAATATTTGATGATTTTGTGCAGAGAATTAACCTAAATAAGAAATCTATGTGATTTCTTTTATTTTGAATATATTTTTTATTTGGATTTAAACTATTAATGGTGATTTAATGAATAAACTGGCTAAATATCAAAAGAAAAGGGATTTTCTAAAAACTAAAGAACCTAAAGGAAAAATCGGTAAATCTTTTAAAAAATTAAAATTTGTAGTTCAACACCATATTGCCACCAAAGATCATTATGATTTCAGGTTAGAGTGGGAAGGTGTACTTAAAAGTTGGGCGGTACCTAAAGGGCCATCATATAATTCCCAAGAAAAAAGATTAGCAATTGAAGTAGAAGATCATCCTTTAAGTTATCGTAATTTTGAAGGAGTAATCCCTAAAGGTGAATATGGAGCAGGTCCGGTGATGCTCTGGGATGAAGGAACATGGGACCCCATAACTAATGTTAAGGAAGGTTTTAAAAACAAAATATTTAAATTTACATTAAATGGTAAAAAATTAATGGGTAACTGGGCTTTAATACATATGGAAGAAAAACAGTGGCTTTTAATAAAAGAAAAAGATGAATTTAGTAATGATATTGTTGATTTAACTAAATATGACAAAAGCATTCGAACCGGACGTACTATGAAAGAGATAATACGAGATGAAAGTAATGGATAAAGAAGTTATTGTAGAATCTATAAAAATAAGTAATCCAGATAAATTACTTTTTCATAATCCGGATATTACCAAAGAAGAAGTGGTTTTATATTATCAAAAAGTAGCTCAAAGAATGTTACCATATATTAAAAATCGTATTCTAAGTTCTGTTCGTTGTCCAAGTGGGATAGAGGGAGAATGTTTTTATAAGAAACATTTAGAAACTGATGATAAGGGTATTAAAATGATTATGGTAGAAAATGAAAAAGGCGAAAAAGATGATTATTATTATATAACTGCCTTATCAGGATTGATTGCAGAGGTACAAATGAATACTATTGAATTTCATGTTTGGGGTAGTAAATATCCTAAAATAGATAAACCGGATATGATGGTATTTGATTTAGATCCGGATGAAAAATTAGATATTACTAAATTAAGAGAAGGAGTTAAAGATTTAAAAAGTATTTTAGATGAATTATCTTTAGTATCTTTTTTAAAAACTAGTGGTGGTAAAGGGTATCATATTGTTATTCCTTTTAAACCATCGGTATCTTGGTCAAAGTTTAGAAATTTTGCTAAAAATATAGCTTTATTGATGGAAGATAAATGGCCAAATAAATATACCAGTAGTATGCGCAAATCTGCTCGTAAAAATAAAATATATATTGATTGGGTCAGAAATGCAAAAAGTGCTACCAGCATAGCTCCTTATTCTTTACGAATTAAAAAGAATGCCCCAGTATCCATTCCCATTAAATGGAATGAATTAGATAAGATAGCTCCCAATGAAATTACGATAAAGGAAACCATTAGACGATTAAAAAATAAAGATCCTTGGGAAAATTTTTTTAATATAGAACAATATTTAAAGTAAGAAGAGGTAATATGAATAGAGTAATACATCCTTTTGGACCTATCTATGATGAAAATTCCCAAATTCTTTTTGTAGGTTCTATTGCCAGTATCAAATCACGAGAATATGGTTATCCATATGCCAGTCCCCATAATCGTTTTTGGAAAGTCCTTGAAATTATTTTTAATGAAAGAATGATGGATTATAAAAAATTTCTATTAAAACATAATATTGCACTTTGGGATGCTATTAAATCTTGTGAAATTGTTGGGTCAAGTGATGCCAGCATTAAAAATATTGAAGTTAATGAAATATGGGAAATTACTAAAAATAGTAAAATAAAAAAGGTATTTACCAATGGTAAAACTGCTTTTAAAATATATCAAAAATATATTTATCCTAAAACCTTAATACCGGCCATTTGCTTACCATCTACGAGTCCGGCTAATGCCGGTAAAAAATTAGAAGAATTAGTTGAAGATTACCGGATTATTTTAAAATATTTATATGTCAAGTAAAAAAAAATTAAGTAAGATTGCCAAATTATTCTAAATAATATGTTATATTTAAATAGGAGGGCAACTATGAAATTTAGCTTTAAATTAGTATTAGCTTTGGTAATATTATTCTTCTTATACTTATATATTTTTAAAAGAGGAGGAATATTTATCAAAATTGATTCTGATAATATAATTGTTGATTCCCAAGAATCAGATCACGAAATAATTAAAGAATTTGCTAAGGGAATGAAATCCGATAATTATCTTAATGCTATCAATCATAAATCGGAGAATTTAAATAAAGAAAATAATGAATATCAAAAAATAAATTATGATTTTGAAAAATTGTTAAAGTATACAGAAATAGAACAAATAATTAATAATTTAAATAAATCAGAAATAGTTGCCGTAGAATTAATCGGAAAAAGTGTTGATAAAAGAAATATTTATTCCTTGTCTATCGGAAAAGGACAAAAACATATTTTATTTAATGCCAATATTCATGCTGCCGAAGTTGCCAATACTATGTATATTGTTAAATATATGGCTGATTTAGTTAATAAATATGAAGCTAATGATGAAAAAATAGTAAAACTATTAAAAGATGTAAAAATTATTGTTATTCCCAGTAGTAATCCCGATGGATATGAAGCTTGTTTATTTGGCGTAAATTCTATTAATAATAAAAAACTTTATATATATGAGAATAAAGACAATATCATATTTAAAACCTATAAAGGTAATGCTAACGGTGTAGATATTAATCGAAATTTTCCATCTCAACATGGTGGTTTATATTATCAAGATAATGAATTATCCGAAGTAGTTTCAACTAAACCTTCAATCGGTTATTTTGACTACTATCCGGGTGAAAGTTTAGGCAGTGAACCGGAAACAAAAGCTTTAATGTATTGGTTTAACAAATATTTAAAAGAAGCTTATGCTTTTATTGATTTACATAGCGCTGGTAGAGTTATTTACTCCGGTAAACCAAATTTATCAGACAAACTAAACAGTTATAGCTATAATCTTGCAAAAATTGTAAGTAACATTACTGATTATGAAGCTTATGGTAAAGAAGCGGAAGATGTAGGTATTGGGAATGATGGAACAGCTACAGATTATGCTACGGAAATAGTATCAGATTTTAAATTTAGCGAAAAAACCGGACGTTTAACGGCTAATAAATATCAAAATCCTGAGGTAAAAGATGTTAATTTTGGAGCAATAACTTTAGAATCTTTAGAAGAATATACCTTTGAATTAAGTACTATTAAAAAAGAATATTATAATAAAAATTTAGCTAAAGTATATACTTCTTTAATTGAAAGTTACAAGTAAAAACTAGTCTAAGACTAGTTTTTATATGATATAAAGTAATATACATAAGAAATGAAGTAAACTTCCGATATCTACAAATACATGAAAAATACTATGAAAATATTTAACTTTTTTACCAAACATATAGAAGATTGCACCAACTGTATAAGAAATACCTCCAAATACTAAAAGTAATGTAGCTGGTTTGCCAATTATTTTAACCAAATCAGTAGAAGTAAAAATAATACACCATCCCATAGCTA
The DNA here is from genome assembly GCA_012520055.1 of Mollicutes bacterium. Lineage (GTDB taxonomy): Bacteria > Bacillota_I > Bacilli_A > RF39 > UBA660 > DUUS01. The sequence goes on along the minus strand of JAAYPA010000034.1, from coordinate 2,724 downwards.
AATAACAAATCATAGAAAATATTTTAAATTTATTTAAATCTATAGAGTTTAAGATTATCCCTATAGCAGTCATAACCCAAATAATTGCAAATAACACCCAAGCTAGGGTAGAATTATAAATTCTAACCGAACATAACAAAACTGGAGTGTAAGTGCCGGCTATTAAAATAAATATTGTACAATGATCTAATATTTGAAAAATTTTCTTAGCAGTCGCTATTTTAGGGCTTAATCCGTGATAAACACTGGATATAGTATATAAAATTATCATAGAAAGTCCAAAAACCAAAGATCCAGCTATTGCATAGCCATTATGATTGACTATTGAAAAAATTAAACATAATATTAAAGCAATAATGCCAATAACTCCACCTATAATATGAGTTACCATATTTATAATTTCTTCACCTTTAGTATAATTAGGTAAAACTCGATCTTTTAATTTTGTTCTTTTCATATTTCTCCTTAGTATTTTTTATTACTTGGAACTAGTTTTTTTGTCATAACTGACTCAGTTTCTTGAGTTTTATAAAATTCTCTAGTAGTAAATTCACTAGTTAAATCATTTTCAAAATCATCATCAAAATCCTTAAAATGGTTTTTAAATTTCTTATTTTGATTAATTGAATTTAATGATTGTTTTATATATTCATAATTTTTTATAATATATAACACATTCGATATAATTACTGATGAATCATATACTTCATCTAAATTATTTAATAATTTGCTAGAATTTTTTTTGTTTAGTTTACCAATAGTAAGAATGTTATTTTCTCGTAAAGCTTTAATTTTAGATACTGTATCTTCAATGACTAAATGTGCTCCGATTTTTTTACATATATCTACTTTATCACCAGCTTCAAAAAAAATTTCATCATATGGAACATGTTCTTTTTCTAAACGATCTATAATTTTATTTTTAATTTGTTCACTCTCTGGATAATTTCTAGTAGTTAAAGCATGTGAAGATACTATTACTATTTTACAATTTAGTTCTTTTAATTTTTTCATTAGTTCAATAATTATCTCATCAAATGGTACATATGTATTATAAATACATGAAATAAGATAAATAAGCTTGCGCCAGAAAAAATTATTTTCGCGTTCTAACCACTTTTCTTCATTAACGCCTGATGTTCCTCTTTTGGTAATAACTCCATCATAATCAAAAACAATTATATACTGTGATATTTCATCTTCATCTGTTTTATCTTGCATTATTTTATAAATTTTTAACATAAATTATTTCTCCTTGCCATTGCGGCATGTAAAAATCATATCAAAAAATAAGCAACTAGTCAATTTTATGATTAATTTGTTAAGATTAAAGAGTAATAATTAATTTAATTAAATAAAAATTATGATATAATTAATAAGTCAAAACCTCTGCGAATTTGGAGTGATTATAATGAGTAATTTAGACGATAAAACTTTTATTAATTGGTTGAGATAGATTTAGTCTAACCCTTGCCCAAACCCTTATAAAATAAGGAAAGTAGGTAGTTAAATTTTTACATATTTTTGTTAAAAATAATAAAAAATAGGTAAAAAATCATAAAAAATGGTCAAAAACAGGTATATTTCAAAGGGTGAGATGGGAGCGTCTAACCCCCTTATAAAAAACGCAAATATAGAGTTCCAACTCTTTTTTAGTAGCAAATAGATTGTGTTATAATAAAATCAGAATTATTAAGGAGTGATTATATGAGTATGTTATTTGTAGATACATGTATATTTGAAAAAAAGGGATTAAATTTTGATAAAGAAAATATAATAATAAATGCTTTATTGGACTGTTATAAAAATGGAAAGTTTAAATTTTATAACTTATCTGTAATTGACAATGAAATTAAAAATCATATTAAATTGAGAGCTGATAAAGATTTAAATACATTAAAAAAATTTAAATGGTTAAAAGAATTAATTGATTATAACGACATTGAAAAGAAATGTTATAAAGACATGGAAGATTATGAAAGTTTTAAAAAGAATATAGGTGCTATTAATTGTAATGTATCAGAAATTAATCCTGAGTTAGTTTTTAAAAAATACTTTAGTTTAGAATTTCCTTTTGAAAACAAAAAAGATAAAAGAAGTGAATTTCCAGATGCTTTTACATCAGAATATCTAAATGAAATAAAAACTAAAAATGAACAGGAAACAATTTATTTTATTACTGATGACGAAGGCTTAAAAAAATCTTTGAATCCCAGTATAGTGGTTTATAAATCGATAGAAGAATTTTTAAAAGAATTAAATGGAATAGATATTAAGGAATATAGTTTTATTAAAAAATTAATTATTGATAATTTGAGTGATATATCTTCTAATATACTAGCAAGACTTAATTTAAAGGTGTCCTTTATGGAAAGTGAAATAATAGAACCTGATGGAATTATTTTAAATAATAAATTTCTTTTTGACGTAATAAATGTTTCGGGTGATGAGATCTATGTTAGCTGTGTATTTAGCGAACTAACACTAACTGGAGAATTTTCGTGTCTTGATTATAATAATTCTTATTGGCCTAATGATGAAGATTATTATACATATATTCAATATATTAAAGCTAATGGAATTAAATACGAAGATGTTGAATTAGAGTTTAAAATTATTAAAAAGGATAATGATTATTTGATTGAATATAATAATATTTATAATTTAGACATAAACTTTGATATTTTAGAAGAAAATGCAAATGAAAGTTTTTCACCTTATGAT
>JAAYPA010000033.1 GCA_012520055.1 Mollicutes bacterium | reverse complement strand
TCTGTTTTAATAGAAAATTTAATAGTTTTGAACAGCTTGAATTAGAATTATTTGATTATGTTAATTGGTTTAATAATTTTAGAATTCACGGCTTTTTAGATTACTTAACTCCTATGCAATATAAATCTGTCCACATTTAATTTGTCTAATAAACTGTTGACAATCCATTTTTATCATTCTATTGTATTCATTAGTTCCTTCATGATAATAATAGTAACCGAAATTTACCCTTAAATTCCCCATATCATCGTAATAAACTTTTTTTACTATCAAACTTATCATCATCTTATAATGATTTTGATTCAAATCTTCATAATCACAAATCATTATAAAAAAGTCATTCTCATCATTTTCTGAATTAAAATCGTCAGAAATAGCAATTGAAAAATAAAAACCTATGTTTTCATCTTTGGCTATTTCATCAGTTGAAGCCATCTTTTGATCCCTATTATCCGTGATGGATTGTGCTCTAAAACACTTCTCTCCATCAATTAAACTATAAAATTTGATTCTATGAGCAATTCCATAACCTATGTTAGAAATGTCATACAATATTTTTATGTTTTTTATTGATTTTTCATTTTTAGTTTTGGCAAATTTACTTACCCCGAAATAAAGATATTTATCATGGCAATCCTCAGTATCTTTATATTCTACTCCAGAAAGTCTTAATCTTGGTTTATATGTCTGCACATTTTGATTTTTTATTTGTTTATTTGTATTTCTATTTACTAGCCAAATATTTAACATCATTATAATTATAGGAATTAACATATATGATATAAGATCAAAAATATCATGCCCGTTCATAAATGTTTCAATTATTCTTTTCAGCATTCTCATAACCTTCCATTATTTGGTCCATTCTTAATTTAAAAGGTTTTATATTGACATCATTTATCTTATAAAATTCAACATACGATTTATATATATCCCAAATAATATAATTTAAAGAGGCCAACATCACATAATACGCTTCTTTAAATTTACCTTCTTCAATTTTTAAGTCAATATATTGCAGTTCATCTAAAGAGTTTGCTCCTATATGATTAAAATCACAGTTTATTTTATAACTTTTATATGTCCATTTTTGAATACATTTTTTTTCTTCTAAATATTCAACAATAGCTTGCAAACTTTTTTTGTTATTTGTTTTTTTAGTTACATGATCAAGGGAAATTTTAATCCACATGTCATCATTAAATTTACCATTTAAATTATAAATCTTATTTACAACCTCGTAAGCTTGATCAAGAAGTTTTTTTGTTTCAACGGACAAATCTAAATCATAGTTTTGCTTCATTAAAGTTACTTTCGAAAAATCAGAATATACTTTTGCAACAAAGGTATCAGATTGTAGTATAAATTTATATTTTATATATAATTCAATTATGCTTCTTAGTATTATTTTTGTAGAGGAATAGCTGTTAATAATTACGTTCTTTAAAAATCCATCTATTAAAAATGTAGAGTGCATATTTAAAGAATTCAGTGTATTTATTTTCGAATCTATTGCTTGGCCATCGTTTGCCTTTTTTTCTTGAATCGAAACGAAAAAATTCAGGTACTCTTCATAGTTAATTAATGTTAGATTCAGAATGTTCGAAACATCACTTTTATTTATTTTTACTATACTATTATTAATTGATTCAATGTAGCCACTCATTCTGAAATTATCTTCTTTTACTTGTTTTGCTTTTCCTTCTTTAATTTGAGATAACATAGTACCTTCACACCTTTCCTAAAAAGTTAATATATACTTAAATTATAACACTTTTTAACTCAAATGGTGGCGAAATGGTGGCTTTTTACTAATTTTAGGTATAAAAAAAGATTGTGGTTTCTCACAATCCCTTGTATTCATTGGTGTCCCGTGTAGGGCTTGAACCTACGACCCACTGATTAAGAGTCTATTTTCTCGTAATATCATTAATAACATAGCTAGCACAAAGAAGTCCAGCTACTCCTGGCATATAGCTTACTGTACCAAGTTTACCAGTAGGAACTGGTGTTTCAGTGCTACTAACTACCATAATTTTTTTATTTATTTTTAATTCTTTAACTTTTCTTCTTAATATCCTTGCTATGGAATCATTTTTAGTTTTTGATAATTCGGTTATAGAAAATAATGCCGGATTAGTTTTATTAGCTGTTCCCATACAAGAAATAAATTTATATTTATATTTTAAAGATTTTTCAATAATTAATAATTTAGTAGATACTGTATCACAAGCATCTATTACATAATCATATTTATTTTGTAATACTTCATCTATATTAGTTTTATCTAAATTATATTTAAAATCTGTAATATTAAGATTAGGGTTTATTTTTAAAGCCCTTTCTTTGGCTACTTCTACTTTGGTTAAACCAATATTTTCATTCGAAGTAATTATTTGTCTATTTAAATTGGAAATCTCAATATTATCACGATCAATAATGGCTATATTTAAAATACCAGAACGCACTAAAGCTTCTAGAGCATAGCCTCCTACTCCACCTATTCCTACTACAAGGACTTTAGTAGATTGCAATCTTGAAAATTTATCTTTACCGATTAAGGTAATTAATCTTTCAAACATATACCCTCCGATAATAAAAAAAATAAGCCTAATAACAGCAAATGATAAAGCCCCGCTCTATCAAAGTGGGCATCACATAAGAAGTTTTAGGATCCTAGGTTTTACTAGTCTTCAACACCACTACTTAATTAGATTCCCAATTATATAATTTGTCGGTCTTATATATAACTGCTACTAGGCAATTTAATTATATCATTAGATGAAATAAAATGAAAGGATTTTACATACTTTTGATAAATTCAATTACTGGCATAATATGTCCATTATTTTTTATTTTAATTAAAGGAATATTTAAATCATTAGCAATATTTATAGAGTTTTCTATTTCT
>JAAYPA010000032.1 GCA_012520055.1 Mollicutes bacterium | reverse complement strand
GATATGTATACTTTTTACTAACGCTAAAGCAAAATTAACTTAACTTATGCTGGTAAATGATGTTAATTTTTGAACCAGTCGCAAGTTTAGGAGTAATTAAAACTGCTTTTATGCAGTAGAATCAATAAATAAAAAAGTGGAGCCACGAAAGCCCCACTTAAATATTATCACGGTCTACGTTCTTTTTTTCTATCCTCTAACATAATTAGTGTTAGTGTTACTCCATAAAATACTGTTCAATAATACCTTCAATAAGTAACTTTAAGTCTTCTATGTCTTGATTCTCAATTTTTATCATCACATTATTTCCTACTTTAACTTTTGAATTCAAAAAAGTTTGTGCTAATATATAAAGTGGTTCCAAAATTCTAAGTGCCAATGTTAATTGTTCTTTATTTTGTGGATCAATTTTATCTAAAATATCCATATATTCACTGGCTTCACTCATATTAACTGTATCTAGATTTACATAATTATCATCATTCATACTTTTAACTATCATATTATATAAATTAATTTCAAATAACAAAACTTCTTTAAGCTCATTTTGTAATTCTGATTTCTTAATAATACTAATACTCTCAACATTAAACTTAATATTTTTTGATACATTAATAATTCTTTTATCTTCTACATTATTATTGGAACAACCGTTAATACATAATATAGTAATCAATAAATAAATCACTATATTAAATCTAAATAAGTATTTCATGAATCTCATCCTTCTAAAATAAGTAGCTGGCTAGTGAAACAAATTATTATTCTTGTCGTTTCTAAACAATTAATTGCCAAACCAAATATTACCTTTTTGCATATATCTTCCACCTTACTTTACCCCTTAGATTTATTAAGGGATTACCAAGATACTTTATCAGTTTCCGTATCTTTTCCATTAGTTTTTACAGTATCTGATGGAGATTTCGTGTCACGATTAATTTTATCATCTTTATTATTTGAAACTATTAAGTACGATACAATAAACGTCATCCCAACTACTGCACAGAAAATAGCTAATGCAAAATAAGCTGTGGCATAGTTTGCATTAATAATATAATTGTAAGCATCACCACCTACATAAACATTGACTGGGTCTCCCATAAAAGAGTATTCAGGATTTTCATAAACAAACATTTTGTGAAAACCTAAACCTATGAATATTGCAGAACAAATATAACTTATAATAGCTCCTCCAATAATAATAATCATCATCCCTTCATATATTTTCCAGTTCCATGTTACCTTATTTTATTAATTATTGCAATATTCAACAACCACTACCTAAAAAAACACAATAAAATTTTAGATAAATAGCAAACAAAATCGCTTAGTATCAACATGGGGAAATGTCTTGATGTGATAGGACTCTACCAAAAAGTAATCAACTTCAATTTTTGTAAACTATCCCCCACAAAAAAAAGCAGGGGTTAGTTCCCCTGCTCTGCCTCATATTCTTTTACCCTCCTATAAAAAGTATTCCGCTTCATTCCTAAAAGCTCCATTGCTTTTGTTGCTGTAATGTTTTTAGCTTTCCAATCTTCATATACTTTTTTAAACTTACCATTAATTGCTATCTTTTTTCTGCCTTTATATTTACCATTCTTTTTGGCAATTTCAATACCTTCTGCTTGTCTTTGCAGTATATATTCCCGCTCTAGTTCTGCCATTGCTCCAAATACTGTAAGCATAAATTTACCTGTAGGGCTACTGGTGTCTATGTTCTCTTTCTTGCTTACAAATTCTACATCTTTTTCTTTAAGTATATCAATTAAACTCAAAAGGTCTTTAGTGTTTCTTGCAAAACGGCTAATGCTTTCAACTACTACAGTATCCCCTTTTCTTACGTAAGAAATTTCAATTCCAAGAGATCGCAACGGTGAATTTGAACCGAGAATCATCAAGAAGTATGCCACAACTTCCAACCAGTTGGAAGAACAGATCGTTGCCATGTATGCCAAGGGTATGTCTACCCG
>JAAYPA010000031.1 GCA_012520055.1 Mollicutes bacterium | reverse complement strand
TTATGAAAAGATAGTCAGTTTAATTAAAAAATATTCAGTTTATTTAAACTGAATATTTTATTTTAAATCTGTTCCACCAAATATACTTACATGGTTTATATAAACAGTAGGATTTTTACTTTTTTCTTTATATAGATATTTATTGGATGCTCCACCTAAGATAGATATTCCTTCTGATTTTAAGTTAATATTTTCCGGTAATTTAATATCAATTCCTCCAAAAATAGCTACACAATCAATAATAATATCTTCTTTAATTTCAGCATTGGTTAAATCTAAATCTACTCCGCCAAAGACTGCTATGCAGGTAGCTCCTTTAAATTTATCATTAATTTTTTCTTCACATCCTGAGAAAACACCTATAAAATTAGGAACTTCTCCATCAGCTTTTTTAACAAAATTTAATTTAGGTTTAAATACTAAATAAATCCCAATTGAGACTAATATTAATGGAAATAATAATTTACCGATAATACCCCATGATAGGTAATCTCTTTCTGCCATTAAAAATAATATACCGATAATTGTACCTAAAGATGAAATTACCATGTTTTCTTTTTTAATTAAAGATATTACCGATGGAACAATAATAAATAAAGTCCACCAACCATTAAAGAAGATGGTAAATTCCCATAAATTTAAATTAGAACCTAGATATAATAATCCTAAACAAATTAATATAATACCGATAATAAGATATCTTTTTTGATATTGCATATTGCCTCCTATATATTAGTTATAACATATTGTGTGAAGTTTTGTAAAATCTCTTTAGTGTGTTGATCAATTAAAATATTATTTTTAAATAGAGTATGAGCAGATGATATAAAAACTTCTGGATGATTAATAAGACCCGCATCCATACAAAATAAGATTTGTCTTAAATGATTTTGAGCTCTTACTCCGCCAAATCTTGATATAGAAGCGCTAATAATCGCAACTTTTTTTCCTTCAAAAACCGGATTATCACCTCTGGAAAACCAATCTAAAGCATTTTTTAAGACGCCACTTACGGAATAGTTATATTCTGGAGTAGCTATTAAAATTAAATCAGCATTACGTAATTTTTCATTTAATTCCTTAACAACAGCTGGGAAATTATTTTGTTTTAAATCTTCATTAAATAAAGGGATTGCCGAAATATCTAATATTTCCATTTCAGTTTCTTTACCTATTAAGTTTTTAATTTCTTTTAAACATAAAGTATTATAAGAGTTTTTACGCAAACTACCGCTTATAGCAACAATTTTCTTCATCTTATTCTCCTTATGAATTAATTATATCACTAATTAAATTAGGATTAAATTCCTTATTCTTAATCATGTCTATTTCATGTCTATATGGTGGTTTATCATTCACAAAAGGTGTTTCTAAAATTTTTGGAACATCTTTTAATTTTTCATGATAAATAATTTTTAAAAGATTATCAAAACCTAAAGTACCGAAACCAATATTGGCATGACGATCTTTTTTAGAAAATATATTATTTTTACTGTCATTGATATGAATACATTTTATTTTTTCTAATCCTATTACTTGTTCAAAACTAGATAGATAATTATCAAATTCTGACATATTTACTCCGGAATCGTTTAAATGACAAGTATCAAGACAAACGCCTATTTTATCTTTGAAATTTATACCTGAGATGATGGCTTTAAGCTCTTCATTATTAATACCACATTCCGTACCTTTTCCGGCCATTGTTTCTAATAAAATCATAATTTCATCATCTTGGCTTATCACTTTATTTAAAGCATTAATAATATTATTTATTGCTACGCTTTTATCTAAACTTAAAGCTGATCCCGGATGAATTACGATATATTTAATACCCAATGCTTCACATCTGTCAATTTCATTTCTTAAAAAACGAATACTAAATTCATATTTATTTATATCTAAGTTATTTGCTAAATTAATAATATAGGGAGCATGACAAACAATTTTATCATAATAGATATTGTTTTCTTTCATTAAATTAATAGCTTCCTGATTTAAATTATCATCGATTGTTCTTCTGATGGTATTTTGAGGCGCTCCGGTATAAAACATAAATGTATTACCACCATAAGATATGATTTGTTTAACACAACCTAACAATTGTTCTTTCTCAAAACTAACATGTGATCCTATTAATAACATTTACTTCACCTACTTGAGTATATTTAATAAGCAAAAAAAAATCAAGAATATTTCCTGATTTATGGTGTAAATGTTGCCGGACAAGTATCCGTAATCGATGAGCTGGCTGCAGCAAAAGTTGCCGGATTAGTTAAATCAGCATATGTATAATTGGTAATACTAAAATAAGTATCTGTTAATGTTACATAAAATGTTGGTTTAAGCTTTGAATCAACAGTTATAATAACATAACCATGATACTGAGATGATTCTCCTAATTCTAAATGTTCTCTTAGACTGTAACAGTATCCATAATTTTTAGAATGAGAACTGGTTGTACCTAGTAATACATCTGATTGGTATGCTTCTTGAGCTTTATTTAATACTTTTTCAGCATAAATCTTAAACATACCTCTTTGAGCATCACTCATGGTACTCATGACAGAAGGAATGGCAATAATCATTATTATTGCTAGAACTACCATAACAGCTAACAATTCAACAAGAGTAAAACCTTTATTATTTAACCTTACCATATTATACTCCTATCTTCTGTTTCATTATAATTGAATTGGCAATTCTTGTCAATACTAATTGATTATCTTGAATATTGAATTGATAGTATCTAAGGTATCTACTACTTCATTAAATTTAACAGTTCTTATTTCCTGATTATGTTTTTTAAAACCACTTAAAAACCTTTTATAATTATCTGCACTACGATTCAAATATTTATACCATTCAGAGTTTTCTTTTAAATATTTAGTCATTTTTTTGTCTTTATAAATTTTAAATTGTAATTCATAATCCATAATTAATCACCAAAAAATTTTGTTATGGGGCGAGGAGTTTTGGGAGGAATTGGATTTTTACTAATGGGATTTTTTGTAGTTAATTCTTGAATTACCCCGATGGCTTTTTGAGCGTTATTAATATATTTTTGAACATTTTCTAAATTGATTCCTTTAACTAAATTAGTAAGTTCATTAATAGGACCATTTGCCCGATCTTCTTCTCTGTTACTCTGATGATATTTGCTCCATACTTCATTGTTTTCACCATATATATCATAGATTTCATAAAAGTCTTGCCAAGTATATTCTTTATTTCTGACATAATTAATTAATTCTGGATGTCTGGCAATAAAATTTTTAAATTCTTCTTTCTTAGACATAAAAACCCCCTATGATATTTTATTCTCTTAGGGAGTTTTATATGTTATAATTTAAAATCTTCGATAAAATCATCGATTGTAAATTCTTTAGGTTCAGTTTCTTTAGGTTCTTCAATATTATCTTTTTCTTTTAGTTCTTTTAAGATACATAATTCTTTTTGTAAAAAGAAAGTTGCTTCTTTCTTAGAAAGCACCGAACCGGTACTAACTAAGTCCATTATTGGAATTTCACTGTTTTTAATGAATTTTATTTCTTCATCTTCTCTAATACCGATTAAATCTTTAGTCCCGGTTAAGAAAGCATTTTGAACCAAATAATTGGTTGTTTTAACTTTTTTAAGTAACGTGCTTCCTCTTTTAGCTCGGGAAGAAATACATAGTTCATTTATTTTAATTCTTTTACCGGTTGCTTTATTGGTAAAAATATTTAAGTATTCATCACTGTTATAAGAATCTCCGACTATTACTTCATCATCTTTTAAATTAATACCTTTTACTCCACCGGCTTTAGTTCCTAAAATTGGAATTTCTTCTGTTTTATAATTTAAGTAATAACCGGTTTTGGTAACTATTAAGGTATTTGGTTTAGAAATAACCACATTAACTACTCTATCATTATTTTTTAATTTCATGGCTGTATATACTTTTGAATAACGACTAACCATAAAATCTTTTAAATTAGTTCTTTTAATCATACCATCTTTAGTAAAGATTGTTACATCAGGATTATCTGTATTTTCACTAACAATATAAGCTGCTACGACTCTATCATCAGGATTCATCGTTACGATATTACTAACATGAAGTCCTAAATCTTTCCAACGACAACTAGGTATTTCATGAATTGGTAAATATAAATAATTTCCCAGAGAAGTAAAGATAGCTAGTTTATTTAATGTATTGGTTTGTAAATAACTAATGACATAGTCTCCAGGTTTTAAGGCAGTTTCTTCATCACTGGCCGCATAAGATTTTTTGCTTACCCTTTTTAAGTATCCATCATTAGTTAAAACTAAAATAACATCTTCTTTAGTAATTAAATCGGTTTCATCTATTTTTATTTCTTCAAATGTAGCACTTATCTCAGTTCGACGAGGAACAGCATATTCTTTCTTAATTTTTCTTAATTCCATTTTAATAACACTATTTAACTTTTCTTCAGAAGCTAAAATTGATTCTAACAATTCAATAGTTTTTCTTAAAGTAGCCAGTTTTTCTTCCAAAATTGTTACATCCGTATTAGTTAAACGATATAATTGTAACATTACAATCGCTGTAGCTTGTTCTTCAGTAAATGCAAATTTTTTAACTAAATTTTCAATAGCATCAGATTTATTCTTGCTGGCTCTGATAGTAGCAATAACTTCATCTAATATACTAATGGCTTTGACTAAACCTTCAGTAATATGCATTTCTTTTTGAGCAAAAGCTAAATCAAATTCTGTACTTCTTGTGACAACTTCTTTTTGATGATTTATATAAGCATCAATAATAGGAATTAAACCAAGTAGTTTAGGACGACGATTAACAATAACCGTCATATTATAATTATAATTAGCTTGTAAATCAGTATTTTTTAATAAATAATTGATAACCAAATCTTTATCGACACCTTGTTTTAAATCAATAGCAATTCTTAAATTAGCTTCTTTATCAGATTCATCACGAACTTCAGCAATACCATCTAATTTTTTATCTAATCTAATATCATCAATTTGTTTAACTAAAGCGGCTTTATTAACTTCATAAGGTATTTCAGTAATAATTATTTGATCTTTACCTTTATTTCGGGCAAATTCATAGCGTGCTCTAATGACTACTTTTCCTTTACCTTTCGTAAAAGCATCTTGTATGCCATCAGTTCCTTGAATAATGCCTCCGGTTGGAAAATCCGGACCACTAACTATATCTAATATAGTATCTAAATGACAATTGGGACTTTCAATCCTTTTGATTACGGCATCGATTACTTCGCCCAAATTATGGGGAGGAATATTTGTTGCATATCCAGCACTGATACCTGTAGTACCATTAACCAGTAAGTTAGGAAACTTAGCAGGAAGAACAGTTGGTTCCAGTAAGGTATCTGAATAGTTTGGTGCCATAATAACCGTATCTTTATCAATATCTTTTAATAATTCTTCAGATATTTTGGCAAGTCTTGTTTCCGTATAACGATAGGCTGCTGGTGAATCGCCATCTATTGAACCATTATTACCATCTACTTCGACTAATATATGATTTTGTTTCCAATTTTGACTCATTCTAATTAAGGCGTCATATACCGAAGAATCTCCATGAGGATGATATTTACCTAAAACATTACCAACAGCATTAGCACATTTTTTAAACTGTTTATCATAGGTATTCTTATCTTTATACATGGCATATATTATTCTTCGTTGGACCGGTTTTAAACCATCTCTGACATCCGGTATAGCCCTATCTTGAATAATATATTTCGAATAACGAGCAAATCTTTCACTCATTATTTCTTCTAAACTGTAATCGTGAATCTTTTTAAGTACTTCTTTCACTGTCTATCACCTATTAAAAGTATATCATAAATGTTGAAAAAAGTAAGTATTACTCAGCATAAACACTTACTTTTTTCTTATTTTTATTAAATTTTTCATATCTTACTGTGCCATCTATTTTAGCAAATAAAGTATGATCTTTACCCATTCCAACGTTTGTTCCAGGATAGATCTTTGTACCTCTTTGACGATAGATGATAGCTCCTGCTGTAGCAGTTTGGCCATCGGCTAATTTAGCACCTAATCTACGTCCTATAGAGTCTCGGTTATTTTGAGTAGATGATTGTCCCTTTTTTTGAGCAAAACGTTGAATATTTAATTTTATAAATAACATTAACTATTCCTCACTCTCTACTTTGATATTTTTAGGATAATCTTCAGCTAAGTTTTTAAGTAAACTTATTAGATTATTAAATATTTTATTTAAAAGTTCATTTTCTTTAATAATTTCGATTATTAATTCTTGACCGTTATCGGTATAAACAATTGCTTCATTATCAACAACATGCATATCATTTACACTTGTTGTAATAATTGATGAAACACTGGCACAGACAATATCTTTACCGTAATCATCAAAATTAGCATGTCCGCTTACGATAATTTTATTATTAGAATATTTAACTCTAATCATATTATCCAACAATCTTTTTAACAATTAATTTAGTATATGGTTGTCTATGACCTTGAGTACGACGGTATTTTTTCTTTGGATTATATTTGAAAACAATAATCTTTTTTTGTTTACCGGTTTTAGCTACTTCACATGTAACTTTAGCACCTTTAACATATGGAGTACCTGTTTTATCTCCTACTGATAATACTTCAGTAAAATCAACAGTTTTTCCCGGCTCAACTTCTAATTTTTCGACGTAGATTTCATCGCCTTCAACTACATAATATTGTTTTCCACCTGTTATAAATACAGCTTTCATTAATTTAATTCCTCCTCCTTATAAATGAAGACTCGCCCGGAAGGTGGGAAATATTCCTCTTGTACCTCTTTAGTGCGGTTTATAAATTAATTACAAACATAAGAATATTATCAAAAAAAAGGGGTAAAGTCAAGAAAATTACCTATTATAATAGGCTTTTAAGAACTTTTCTTCATTTTGATTTTTAATAAAATTAAAACGATTTTTAAAGATATCCGTAATTTTATTAATATATTTTATTTTGATATATCTATTATTACTTAAATATCTATTAAGT
>JAAYPA010000030.1 GCA_012520055.1 Mollicutes bacterium | reverse complement strand
TAACCAGTGCTTTTGATGGAAATGAAAGTCATGTCTATAATTTTAGAATGTGGTTAAATGCCGATAATGAAGATATTTGGGAAGATGAAACAATTACTAATCAAAATATAACTGTCAAACTGTCAATTGTCGGAGTGGTACAAAAGAAACAAACTTTAGAAGACAAAATTTTAGCCCAAGGTGGAGGGAAATCAATAATAAATGCTAAAGGCAATCCTGATTTTTCTAATATTGCTACCGCGGAAGATACCGGTTTATATGCCACTTCTGATGAATATGGGATATCTTATTATTATCGTGGATTAAAAACAGAACTTAATAATAATTTAATATGGGGTGGTTTTCAGTGGAAAATAGTTAGAATCAACGGTGATGGTTCGATAAGACTTATATATAATGGAACAGAAGCAGATTTTAATCAAAAAGGGATAGTAAACGATATTGGTATCAATACTCAAATTAATGGTACTTTTGCTTGGAATTCAACTTACAACAATGATGCAAAATATCTTGGATATATGTATGGCGGAGAAAATGGAGTTTCATCAACATCAAGAGAAGAGGCGATAAGAAATGAAACACCATCAAATATCAAAAATACGCTTGAAAACTGGTACGAAAATAATATTTTAGGCAAACCCTTTGAAAATTTAGTTGTTGATAATTTATTTTGCAATAATCGAAAATTAGCAAGAGGCCCGGGTTATGGTATTGAGTTTACCGATTATAATTCCCGAGAATATATAGTTAATCGAAAAAGTCCTACTTTAAAATGTGAAGATAAAAATGACAGATTTTCCTTAAATAATACTATAGGTAATGGTAAACAAACTTATCCGATAGGTTTAATTACTGCCGATGAATTAGCTATGGCTGGTTTGGTTTTTTATAACGAAGACGGTAATACCAATAATTATTTATATAATAATAGTTATTATTTATCATTTACGCCATCTTGTGTATTTGAAAATAAAGGATATATGGTAGTTGTAAGTAATTTGGGATATCTAGCAAATGATGAAGTTAATAATCCTTATTATCGAGTGCGTCCGGTTATTTCTATTAGAGGAGATATCGAAGTAATTGGAGATGGCAGTGCGACCAATCCTTTTAGAGTTGATAACATTAATTTAAAAGATAAAATATTAGCTGATGAAGGCGGACCGGCTGTAATTGAAGCTAAAGGTAATCCTAATTTTAGTAATATATCAAGTTCATCAGATTCAGGATTATATGCTGCTAATGATAATTATGGAAAATCCTATTATTTCCGTGGTAATAAAAATTTAGTTAAAAATAATTTGTTATTTGCTGGATATCAATGGAAGATTGTTCGTATTAATGGAAATGGCTCAATAAGACTTGTTTATAATGGAGATGAATATGATTTTGATACAAACGGTACAATGAATGATATAGGTCTTAGTACTCAAATATGGAATGCGGCATGGAATTTGACTAATTATAATGATGCTAAATATGTTGGGTTTATGTACGGTGGTACAAATGGAAATGCTTCAACCAAAAGAAATGGTACTGACTCAAATTCAGCTACATATAATGAAAGTTCATCATATGTTAAATCAACGTTGGAACTTTGGTATGATAATAATTTTTCTTATACATCATATGAAACATTAATAGTAGATAATTTATTTTGTAACGATAGAAGAATAGAAAGCGAAATAGGGGGAAGTCCTACCGGTCCTGGATATGGAAATACAGGGTTAAACACTTTTTATGCAGCCAGATATCGTTTATATACTAATAAAACTCCAAGTTTACAGTGTGTTAAAAATGATAGTTTTACTCAAAATAATAATTCTGGTAACGGAAATTTAACTTATCCTATAGGGTTATTAACAGCTGATGAAATGGCTTTTGCAGGAATAGTATATAATATAAACAACACAAGTAATTATTTATATACTAATCAAAATTATTGGTCTTTATCGCCAAGTATTATGAGTGAAGCAGGTTATGCTCGTTTATATTATCTTAGTAATCAAGGAGCTTTATTAAATGTTAGTGTTGATACTCAATACGGAGTAAGACCAGTAATATCTATTAGGGGTGACGTTAGATTTACAGGAACGGGGACTTTAACTGATCCTTATAGAGTTCTTTAAAATATAATATTATTTATTCTAGTGATAAGTAAGGAATATATGATAAGTATTGCTATTAATATAAATAGCAATATTTTTTTATTTAAATTATTACTAGCAATACCCAAAATAGTGAAACTTTCAAATATCCAGCTCATAAATAATATATTTTGAACATTTTCGATAATATTTAAAATAGATATTTTTTTATATATGATATATTCCGGATATTTATATATAGAAGCAACTGGCACACCTAAAATCCCAATTATTAAAGTAAACAATAATAGGGTATAGATACATGATAATAAATATATTTTATGATTATACTTTTCTTTAAAATCAGGAAGAGTTATATAAGGAAGTGTACTTAAAAAAGCAAAATACAAAGAAGCTATTAGAATATTTTTGAGAATAAAGCTATTCTCACTTGTAAAATTAGTAATATCAATTAAAGGAAACAATGTAAGAAGAGTAAAGATAAATAAACCAATACTTATTATAAAAAGAATATTGGCAACTTTAAATATTGTTGTTTTACTTTTCATCCGAGAATAAATTATCATTAATAAAAGAGTTATTAAAATGATAATTTTAGGAGTTATATTTAAATAGAGAGTAGATACTGCACTGGTTAAGGTATATAAACAATAAATCAATAAAATTATACTTATACTTTTTTTTATAAGTTTAATATCAGCTAATTTTTTAAATATTATGTTTAAAAATAAACCAAATAAGATACCAAGGATAATACTTAACCAAAAATATGACCCAGAAAGATGAATTATGCGATAAATTCCCAAACCTAAAAATAAAGGTCTGGGTAATAAGAAAATAACACTATTATATTCATGTTTGGTTATTCTTTTCATGAGTTATCACCAACTGATTTAAAGATTAGACTTTTATTTTCTAACATAATTTTTGTATTGATATGATATTTAATATTTGGTAAATCTTTGATTTTAGTAAGTCTTTTAAAACCTAAGGGATCACTGTTATTTTGAATTATTTTTTTTATAAAAGTATCTAATTCACTATTAAATTCTTCATTTACTTTATTAGTAATTTCTTTTATTTTTGATTCATTATTTAGTTCCAAAGATTCAAATTCCATAAATGTACCGGTTAGAGTTGGCATAATATATAAAGTATTTTTTTTAAATATTATTGTTGTATAGTAATGACTTGTTCTAAATACGATATTGTTTTCTAGAGTTAAATAATAATCTTTTTGATTATTATTTAAAATGTTATATAAAGCCATTTCTCTTTCATTTAATGTATCAATGATTTGCTTATTTTTAAATATAACCGCTTCATTTATGATAATGTTATCTTCAATAATATTAAAGACAGGAAGAATAATATCATATTTATCATTTAAATAATGATTTAATAATTTATCTAATTTAATATTGATTACGTTAGTATCGGTATTTTTAAATAAAGAATTTATATATCTACCGAAGATTTCTTTTTTATTTAAAATATTTTCCATAGCATGTTTTTGATTATCACATATAGCTATATTAAAATTAAAAGAAAAATTATTGTCTCTGGTAACATAATCTAAAATATTAGGTAGTTTTTTATTGGCCGCTTCACTGCTGATAAGAAGAATATCTAAATTGATGAAGTATAAGTTTTTATTAAAAGAAAGAGAAGCATTTTGAATAGCTGATTCAATAGTTCTTCCACTACCTTCTAAAAGATAGGAAGAAGTTTCTTCATCGTTTTCTTGAACTTCTAAAATAATATGAAAATTATCGTTTAAATAATCTATTCCAAATCCAGAAATAAAAGCTAAATCACTTACTTCTTTATAATTAAAGCAACCTGATAATAAGAATATTATAAAAACAAGTATTATTTTTTTCATTTAAACCTGCTTTCTTATGTTATCGGTTAAAAATTTACTACGCATATTTTGTTTTTTTCTTTTTACTTTTATTAAAGTTTCTTTTAAATAGGATAAATCAAAAGGAGAAACCGGAAACATATATGAAAGGGTATAAACTTGATAAGAACATAAATTAATCAACATGAAAATAAAAGCTAAAGCAAGACCATATAGACCTAAGAAAGAAGCAAAGAGTAAATAAATAAAACGCCAAGCTCTGACTGCACCATTTATTTCTACTTCATTAAAAATTAAACTGGTAATAAAAGTTAAAGCTATCACAATAATCATAATAGGACTTACCAGTCCGGAAGAAACAGCAGATTCACCGATAATTAATGCTCCGAGTAAAGATACCGCACTACCATAAGCATTTGGAAATCTAATATCACTTTCTCTTAGAAGTTCACAAACAAATAACATTAAGATAGCTTCAAAAATAGCCGGAAAAGGAATGCCACGACGCTGAGTAGCAATATTCATTAGTAGTTCACTGGGAATAGTTTCCGGATTATAATTAGTAAGAGCAATAAAAACTGCAGGAGTAACAATCGTTAAAATAAAACATATTATTCTTAAAAATTTTAAAAAATTAGTATTAAGACTATTAACATAACTATCTACTGTAGGATTAATAAAATCAGCTAAAACTGCTGGTAAGATAATTGCAAAAGGAGAATTATCTACTAAGATTACTACTTTGCCATCCAATAAGGATTTAACAATGGTATCTGGTCTTTCAGATAATTTCATAGCCGGAAAAACATTTTTATTTTCATCTACTAAAAATTGCTTTAATTCACCTGATGAGGTTAAGGAATCAGTATCGATAGTATTTAATTTATTCAAAATTTCTTTAACTAAATATTCTTTAACTATATTATCTAAATAGATAACTCCGGTAGTAGTTTGAGAATATCTACCTAAAGTTTTTTCTTTTATTTTTAAATGACGACTTTTAATTCTTCTTTTAATTAAACCTATATTTTTTTGATAGTTTTCCACAAAAGCATCTTTTGGTCCAAAAATAGCTGGTTCTACTTTTGCTTCATCTATACTACGATCAAGTTCAGCTTTGGTTTCAATAGCATAGATATCATCACCATCTAAAATTAAACAAAATCCTAAACACAAATATTTTTCTGCTTCGGTTATATCTATATTTTTAAAATTAGGCCCGGTTAATATTTTTTTGATATTTTGGTTTCTTTTACCTGGTAAAGTAAGATGATTTAATATATAAGTATTAACACGATCTCCACTACACAGTGTTTCTATATATATAACGTAAATATCAAAAAATCTTTTAGAAATAGGTCTTATTATTAAATCGGGAGTATCTTTAAAAAGAGTTAAAATAATTTTTAAATTTTCCATAATATCACTTAGTTTTATTATGGATTTTTTTATTAAAAATATTTAAAGATATTAAAATTATAAAAATGCATATAATATTAATGAAATAATTGATTTTACTTGACAAATAGCAGTTTAATGTTATAATTATTTCTGTCATTAAAAGGAAAGCGGGTGTATCCACACTCCACCTGATTTACAAAAGTGAATAGGTAAAAAGCCATAGTAAAATATACTGAAGGTTTTTTAAGTGGATGCATCAGCATTCACTTTTTGATTATATGGAGGTGCTTTCTAATAGCAAATAATGTCAAAAAAGATGAATTGCCAATTAATGAGAACATCAGAGTCAGTGAATTAATGGTAATTGGCCCGAATGGGGAACAATTGGGAACTAAAAAATTGGAGGATGCTTTAACTTTAGCTAATTATGCCGGCTTAGATTTGGTTTTAATGAGTGGAAATAATCCAAGAGCTGTAGGTAAGATTATGGATTATAACAAATATCGTTATGAAAAACAAAAGAAACAAAAAGAAGCTTTAAAAAACCAAAGAGCTAGCAATAAAGATATTAAAGAGTATCAATTTTCTGTTAAAATTGATGTAGGAGACTTTAATACTCGTAAAAAAAATGCTGAAGAGTACTTATTAAAAGGTCATAAAATTAAAGCTACTCTAAGATTTAAGGGTCGTGAAATGGCTCATACTGAATTAGGAAAAGATGTTCTTGATAATTTTGCCGAGCAATTATCAGATATTGCCATAGTCGAGTCTGAACCAAAACTTGATGGTAGAACTATGACTATGATCTTAGCACCTAAAAAATAAGGAGGAAAAAATTATGCCAAAGCAAAAAACACACAAAGCAAGCAGTAAAGTATTTAAAAAGAAAAAAAATGGAACTCTAACATATAAAAAATCTGGAGGAAACCATAAAACTGCTAAAGATTCAAGTAAACAAATCAGACAAAGAAGAAATAAAGGAACATTAGCGAAAGGAGACACTAACAGATTAAAATCTGTTATCTAGGTGATAGAATATGACAAGAGTTAAAGGTGGCCCTGTTGCTAAAAACCGTCGTAGAAAAGTTTTAAAAAGAGCCAAAGGATACTTTGGAAGTAAACATCGTTTATATAAAACAGCTCAAGAACAATTATTCCACAGTGGAGCATATGCTTACCGTGATCGTAGACAAAAAAGAAGAGAATTCCGTAAATTATGGATAACTCGTATTAATGCCGCTTGTCGTGAAAATAATATCAGTTATTCTAAATTTATTGATGGATTATCTAAAGCAAATGTTACTATTAACCGTAAAATGCTTTCTGAAATAGCTATTGATAATCCAAAATACTTCTCTGAATTAGTTAAAATAGCTAATGCCGGATTAGAAGGCAAAACTATAAAACAAGAAGAAGTAAAGACAGAAGCTAAAGAAACTAAGAAAGAAGTTAAGGAAGAAAAAACTGATTTAAGTAATTTAACTGTTGCACAGTTAAGAGAAATAGCTAAAGATAAAAATATTGAAGGCTATTCAACTATGAAAAAAGCTGAATTAATTTCAGCTTTAGAATAAGATGTTATTTACATAACATCTTTTATTTTTTGATAAATTTCCTCAATATCTTTTAAATTATTATTTTTATATACCGGAATAACATGTAAATGATAATGTTTGATTAATTGGGAAATTCCATAATTAACTGTTATTTTATAACCATCCGGATTTAAAGCTTTATCTATATATTTTTTTATTTCCTTAGCTGTTTTGTTAACTATAATCAAAATTTCATCATCCAAATCTTCAAATGTAATATAGTGCTTTTTAGGAATAATAAGACAGTGTCCATTACTATCAGGATTAATGTCCATAATAACTTTGACATCATCATCTTCATATAAGGTTTTTGAAGGAATTTCTCCGTTAATAATTTTACAAAATAAACAATCCATTATAATCACCATGATAAATATATCATATATTTATTTTTTTGTGTACTTTTTGCCCAGATTTGCATAAAGTAAATTGAGGAGTGATATAGTGGCAAGTTATAAAGAGATTGTAACTAAAGCAGTAGTAGGTAAAACAAAGAAAAATACTAAAGATGAAATTGTTATTGAAACTGATACCAATGTTGATACTGTTTTAGGATGTTGGGTTATTAATAATACCTTTAGTGGTCACAATAATCGTGGTAAAGTAAATATTGACGGTAGTTACGATGTTAATGTGTGGTATTCATTTGATAATAATACCAAAACCAATGTTTTGGTTAGAACTTTTAATTATCAAGATAATGTTAATGTAAAATTAAGAAATGATGCTAATTTAACAAACACTAATGAAATTATTGTGCGCAGTTTAAGCGCCCCATCAGTAACTAATGTTAATATTGATGGAACTAAGATACATCTTAATGTTGAAAAAGAATTAGGAGTAGAAATAATTGGTGATACGAAAGTCAGAATAGCTGTCGAGGATGATTTTGATGATTATGAAGTAGAATCTGAAGAAAATACTGTAGAGACAAATGAATTAGATATAGATGAAGATTATTTAAACAGTGTCAACCAATAATAGTTGACACTGTATTTTTTTTGTGTTAAGATTTTCATTAGAAAAAGGAGGCAATTATGGCTGTAAAAATCAGATTAAAAAGAATGGGAGCTAAACAAAGACCTTACTATAGAATTGTAGCTGCTGATTCAAGAAGTCCTAGAGATGGAAAATTTATTGAAACATTAGGTACTTATAATCCAATTGAAAAAGAAAATAATGTTGATGTTGATGAAGAAAAAGTATTAAAATGGTTAAATAATGGTGCTATGCCAACTGATACCGTTAAAAATATTTTATCAGCAAATGGCATTTGGACTAAATTTAAAACTACTAAGAAAAGTGGTAAGTAATTATGCATAAAGAATTAATAGCATTTACAGAACATTTAGTAAAAAGTTTAGTTAAAGAACCTGATATGGTCAGTGTTCAAGAATTTTCAGGAGACGAAGATATTATCTTATTAGAAATCATAGTTCATGAATCTGATATGGGTAGTGTCATTGGTCGTGGCGGAAAAATAGCCGGAGCTATCAGAACGATGGTTCAAGCTTATGCCTATATTCATAAACTAAACAGAGTTAGAATTAATATTGACTCATTTTAAAAAGATACTATGTATCTTTTTTTTTATATTATCTTTCTAATAATTTTTGTAAATGATTAGACTCTACGGCAACGTTATTGATTTCTTTATGGGGAAAATATTGATTTAAAATATCAAGTGTTTGGCCTTCTTTAGTTGATATATTATTATTGATGTAATGTGTTGAACTTACGACATCCATCCAATATAAGATATGTTTTTCTTCTTCTAATTCTTTACCGCTAAAATGTTGTTGCATTATATACGAATAAACAATAATATCTTTAATTCTTTGTAGTTCGTTTATTTGATTTAAGGCAAATGATGATAATGGTATATATTTTGATCTGTTTTGATTGTCTATAATAGAACGTCTTAACGAATACATAAAATCTAAAGAGTATATTTTGCCATCTTCTAACAAAAATGAAAATCCATCATTTAAGGTTAAGCCTGTTACTTGTAATTGATAATATAAATTTTGCATTATTTTTTTATCAAAATCGCTTTGCTCATCAAACTTTCTTTCATAAAAATAAAGAAAAAGTTTTTTTAAAACATCATATTCCATTTTACCCTCCGTTTATATAATTATTACATCATATAATTTAAAACAATTTTTTATTTTATAATTGGTTTATTTTTTAATTCAAATTCATAAGTATTATTTTCAGTTAATAAATCATACAATAAGGATGCTTTTAATTCATATCTTTGAGCCAGATATTCAGTAGATATTTTTCTGGTAATAGGTATAGACGAATCCTTTTTGTGTTTTTTTAAATACTCTTGACCTTTTTTATTAAACCCTAAAACTTTAATATATTCTAAATCTATTTGATTTTTATCTTCTTTAGTTAATCCTATTAAGATATGAATAAGCATTCTTCTGATTCGATTATAGGTATATCTTTTACTTTTTACTTTCATGATTAATTCTTCTACAGAAGAAGCATTGTTGATTTCTTTAATTAATTTATACTCGATGCCTTCATCGATAGAAAGATATTTATTTAAATTAGGCTCAGTTAATATTTTATATTTCAATAACTTAAATAATAATTCTTCATTAATATTTTGAATAAGATGTGCATAACTGGTATATTTATCAACACTTTGTTTATTTTTAAATTTAGTTCTGATATTAGATGCACTTACGATGGAGTTATTACTTTTTATATCATGATAACTATTTGTTCTTTTAATTGTAATAGGTTTAATATCAAAATTATTTTTTAATATAGCTTTAATATATGCAACTCCCAATAAATCATTTGGGGTATTTAATTCGGTATCTAGAGATTTATTTAAAGCAGTAGGGTAATTGATACCTTTTTTTAAATGTTCTTTAACTTTTTGATGGAAATCTTCTTCAAGTTGCATTTTTGCTATCTTAGTTAATGTTTCAATATCATTAGATTCACTACCGAAAATAATTTTATTAACTTTTAAATGATTTAACATTATCACAGAACTTTCAGCAAAGATATCAGCTGAGTTTGAACCAAAAACAAAAGGATGTTCTAAGACAATATCAATATTATTTTCTAAAGCTATTTTAGTTTTATCTTCTTTAGTTAAAACACTGACTTCACCGCGTTCTAAAAAATAACCATTTAAAACTAAAATAATTAAAGAATCAGGATATAATTCTTTAATCTTATCAATATGATATTTATGACCATTATGAAAAGGATTATATTCACAAATAATACCAATTACATCCATATTCTCACTCCTTTTTTTATCATATCATATAAAATATTAAACATAAATAAAATATGATATAATAAAAATAGGTGAGTCCTATGAAAAGAAGACTAAAAGTATACTTTATACATTCTACTAAAATAGATTATACAAATGAATATTACCGCTATATTCTCAGTAGTCCGGTTTGTATCAGACATGAACTGATGCTTCCTCAAACTAAAAATTATCAAACTAAATATGTAAAAGATTTGATAAATGAAGCTGATATTATAGTAGCAGAAGTAAGTAAACCGACTTTTGGATTAAAATTAGAACTTAAATGGGCTTTTAAATCAGGTAAACCCATTAAGTATATTTCACTAGATAATACTATACCTAAAAAGGTAAAAAAGTATGTTCCGGAAATTGAAATAATTGATGATGACAAAACATTTGTTAAAATCATTGAAGATTTTATTAGTTTTTATGCTGATAAATCTGTGGAAGAATTAAAAAATCCGACTATTGTCCTTGGAGATTTAGAATAATTATCATAAATAAAATATATATTCTTTACTTTAAAGAATTCTTTTGTTATAATACTGGTACAGATTTAAGTGGGCAGAAAACCCGCTTTTATTATTGTCTTAGGAGGATATATGGAAAACATTTTAGAGAAAGTAAAAGAAGTTATTACAAAGCCAATGGCTGATATAGACATTGTCGTTGATAACATTGAGTATGTCAAAGAAAATAACTATAATTTTCTGAAGATTACGTTAGACAAACCGGGTGGTCTTGATTTAGATACCATTGTCCAAGCAACGGAGATTATAAATCCTATTATGGACGAGTATGATTTAATAGAAGAAGAATATATCTTAGATATTTCCAGTAAAGAAAGAGGTTAAAACATGAAAGGTGAAGAATTTATAAAAGCCGTAAAAAATATAGTTGAAGAAAAAGGTATAGATGAAAATATCGTATTTGAAGCTATGGAACAAGCTTTAATTACTGCGTATAAGAAAAATTTTGATTCCAAAACTAATGTTAAGGTTCATATCGATCGTGAAACAGGAGAAATTAAAGTTTATTCTTATTTAGTTGTTGTTGATGATTATATTGATGGTGAAGAAGTTGTTGATGAAGAAGGAAATGTTACTTATCAAGAACCGGAGATTAATGAAGATGCCCAAATTCTTTTAGAAGATGCAGTGAAGATTGTTCCAAATATTAAAGTTGGAGAAACAATTGAAGAAGAAGTAACTCCTAAAGATTTTGGTAGAGTTGCAGCTTCAACTGCTAAACAAGTATTAACTCAAAAAATAAGAGAAGCAGAAAGAACCAGTATAATTGAAGAATTTGCCGACAAACAAGATGAATTAATGGTTGGTATGCTTGCAATGGAAGATCGTAATAATTATTATGTTGATTTAGGTAGAGCAAGAGGTATTTTACCTAAGGCTGAAATGATACCTGGAGAAGTTGTTAAAATGGGTAGTTCTATTAAAGTTTACTTACAAAAAATAGAAGCAACTCCTAAAGGACCACTTATTTTATGTTCTAGAAAACATAATGGTTTTGTTAAAAGATTATTTGAATTGGAAATTCCGGAACTAGCTGATGGTACTATTCAGTTATTTAACGTAGCAAGAGAACCTGGCGTTAGAAGTAAAGTAGCAGTCTTCTCAGATTCTGAAAGAATTGATCCGATAGGAACATGTATCGGTGAAAGAGGAGCTAGAATTGCCAGTATTTTATCAGAACTAAATGGTGAAAAAGTAGATTTAATTTTATATAACAGTGATAATGCTCAGTTTATAGCTAACGCTTTATCACCTGCTAAAAATGTTATCGTAAATATTATTGATGATACCAAACAAAGAGAAGCATTGGCTATCGTTGATGATGATAATTTGCCACTGGCTATTGGTAAAAAAGGAATTAATATTAAACTTGCCAGTAAATTAACTAAATTCCATATATCTGTTAAAACTTTAAACCAAATCAATGAAGAAGGAAATGAAAATTAATGAAAAAAATACCGATGAGAATGTGTATTGTAACTAAAGAAAAGTTACCTAAAAAAGAACTGATTCGCATCGTGAAATTAAATGATGAAATCAAAATAGATTTAACAGGTAAATTAAATGGTAAGGGTTGTTATTTGAAAAAAGATAAAGATGTAATTATAACAGCTCAAAAAAAGAAAATCTTTAATTCAGTTTTTGAAACTGAAGTAAGTGATGAAATTTATAATGAATTATTAAATATAAACAATTAGAGAAAGGTAGGTGCTCTTAAATGAGTATACAAGAATATGCAAAAGAAACGGGTTATACAGTTCAAGAAGTTTTAAACCAATGTAAAGAATTGGGTATTAAAAAAACTCAGGCTACTGATATGTTAGATGATGAAGACATTATCGTTTTAGATAACTCTATGAATCTAATTAGTACGGAAACTGATACAACTCATGAAGACGAGGAAGTTTTAGATACAGTAGTTGAAGAAATCTTAAAAGAAAATATTTTTCTTGAACATCCTACAGAAAAGAAACAAAAATTAAAGAAGAAAAATATTTATAATAAAGAAGCAACTGAGTATAAAGATAAGAAAAAAGAAATGTATAAAAATAGGTCTAAATTAATGTCTAACGTCAATACCGATGATAACATTATAGTTTATAAAGAAGGAATGACCGTTAAAGAATTAGCTGAGGCCTTAAAAATAAGTAGCTCTGAACTGATAACCAAATTAATCGGTTTAGGATTGATGCTAAATCAAAATCAATCAATTGAATTTGAAACTGCAGAAATTCTTGTAATTGATTACCAAAAAGTATTAAAAAAAGAAGAAACTCAAGATATATGTAATTTTGAGGAATTCGAAATAGTTGATAAATCAGATGACTTAATTAAGAGACCACCTGTTGTAACTGTCATGGGACACGTCGATCACGGTAAAACTTCTTTGTTAGACCATATTCGTTGTTCGAATGTCGTAGCTTGTGAAGCCGGAGGTATTACGCAAGCCATCGGAGCATACCAAACAAGTTTTAATGATGAAAAAATCACCTTTATTGATACTCCCGGACATGAAGCTTTTACGCAAATGAGAGCAAGAGGAGCAAGTGTTACAGATATCGTAATTATTATTGTGGCAGCTGATGATGGTGTTATGCCCCAAACCAAAGAAGCTATCGATCATGCAATATCTGCTAAAGTTCCAATTATTGTAGCTATTAATAAAATAGATAAACCAAATGCCAATCCACAAAGAGTAATGGAAGAAATGGCAGCTTTAAATCTTACTCCGGAAGAATGGGGTGGCACTATTCCATTTGTTAAAATCAGTGCCGTAACCGGAGAAGGAATTGATAAATTATTAGAAACTATCTTAGCGTTAGCAGAAATATTAGAATTAAAAGCAAATCCGAGTCGTTATGCAATCGGTACAGTTATCGAATCAAGAATTGATAAGAATATTGGTGGAGTAGCTTCTATCTTAATCCAAAATGGTACTTTAAGATTAGGTGATCCGATTGTTGTCGGAACAACTTATGGTAAAGTACGTACTTTAAAAAATGATTTAGGTACTAATATAGTTGAAGCCGGTCCATCAACTCCAGTTGAAATCTCCGGTATAAATGATACTCCGGAAGCCGGAGATAAATTCATGGCTTTCGAATCTGAAAAAATGGCTCGTGATATATCTGAAAAAAGATTAGTAGCGGTTAAAGCCAATAAATGTAAAAAAGAAGTTGTATCATTTGAAGATTTATTTGCTAAAATTCAATCAGGTGTTAAAGAAATCAATATTGTTTTAAAATGTGATGTTCGTGGTTCTGAAGAAGCAGTTAAAAGTGCTTTGGAAAAAATTGATGTTGGAGGAGCAAGAGTTAAAGTAATTCGTTCCGGTATTGGTACGATTACCGAAAGTGATATTGTCTTAGCAAATGCTTCAGATGCTATTGTTATCGGATTTAATGTTTCACCATCAGCTATTACCAAAGAAATTGCAAAAGAATACAGTGTCGAAATTAAACTATATCAAATTATTTATAAATTAGTTGAAGAAATGGAACTGGCAATGAAAGGTTTACTGGAACCAGAATATGAAGAAAAAGTTATGGGCAGCGCTGAAATTAGAAAACTATTTAAATTCAGTAAAGTTGGTACTATAGCAGGTACAATGGTTACCAGTGGAATAATTAAAAATCATTCTAAGGTTAGAGTAATTCGTGACGGAGTTATTATTCATGATGGTAAAATCTCCTCTGTTCAAAGAGAAAAAGATACTGTTAAAGAAGTTAAACAAGGTTTTGAGTGTGGTATTACTTTAGAAAATTATAATGACTTAAAAGAAAGTGATATCCTAGAAACTTATGAAGAGGTCGAAATTAAAAAATGAATAAAATAAAATTAGAAAGAATCGGATCACAAATAACCAAAGAATTGTCAGAAATAATATTTGAAGAAGCTAAATCAGAAATCTTAAAATGTATTACCATTACAGCAACTGAAGTATCCAATGATTTAGGTTTAGCTAAAGTTTATTATACTTATTTAGGTGAATATGATCGCAAATATATGCAAGATGAACTAGATAATGCCAGCAAATATTTACGTACTGAATTAGCCGAAAGAATTGATATTAGACATACTCCCGAACTAAGATTTGTTTATGATGAATCTATTGAGTATGGAGCTAATATTGAAAAAATAATTGCGGAAATTCATAATAAATAGTTTGGAGAATTATTATGTATACTATTCAGGGAATAAAACAAAATGATTATAATCAATTAAATCAAATGTATTATGATTTTTATAGTAGTATATATGGAGATTTTTTTAAAAATCTTCCTAAATTATTAAGAAACATTTTTGATTCTAATAAAGTCTATGCGGAGTATGCTGTGAAAGAGGCTTTTTCGGAAACAGCTCCCAAAGGAATGCTTACTAAAGATGTATTAGGTCTATATAAGGATGATGACTTAATCGGTTTTGTTTGTGTTGGAATCTTTGAAGATTTAACTGGTGGGATTTATCATATTTATATTAAACCAGACTGTCGTAAAATAATAATTGATAACTCTATGCAACGTACCAGTTATTACTTAATGGAGGGAATCGAGAAATACTTCGATAAATATAATATAAAAAATGTAGAAATAGAAATACCTCATCAATTATTAGGTATTAAGAAAATGGCAGAAAAATATGGATTTTTTCCACAACAAAATTATTCTGATGCAACAAAATATATAAAAAGAAGGTAGAATATGAACGGAGCTATTATAATCAATAAACCAGCTGGTATGACCAGTCGAGATGTCATAAATCGTTTAAATCAAATTCTGGAAATAAAAGAAATCGGTCATACCGGAACTTTAGATCCAATGGCTACCGGAATTTTAGTCTGTTTAGTAGGAAGAGCTACCAAACTATCTGATATTTTAACTAATCATGATAAAGAATATATTGCATCATTTAAATTAGGTGTTTTAACCGATACTTTAGATATAACTGGTAATATTTTAAAAGAAGAAAAAATTTCAATTGATAAAGAAAAAATTGCCGAAGTCTTAAAATCATTTATTAAAACTTATCAACAAGAAGTACCAATATATTCTGCCGTTAAGGTAAATGGTAAGAAGTTATATGAATATGCTAGAAATAATATAAATGTAGATCTTCCTAAAAGAGAAGTAACTATTTATAATATCGAACTTTTATCTATAGAAGATGATATAGTAACTATTAAAACTAAAGTATCTAAAGGAACCTATATCAGAAGTCTTATTCGTGATATTGGAATATCCTTAGGAACAAATGCTACTCTTACTAGTTTAAATAGAACATCATTAGGCAATTTTAATATAGATGATGCCTGCAGTATTGATGATATTTTAAACAATAAATTTTATTTATATTCGGTAAAAGAATTATTAAAAGATTATCCTACCGAAGAGATTGATCCGGAAATGCTTTATAAAGTGCGTAACGGACAAATATTAAATCGTAAAATAAAAGATTATTTATTATTTACAGTAAATGATAAAGAGATAGCACTATATCAAAAATATGATAAAGATCCGGATAAGATAAAACCTTCTGTGATGTTTTATTGACAATTTTTTATAATTAGCATATAATTTCCATAAAGCAGTTGAAGAAGACGGCTAATAAATTATTTATATAGAGAACTTACGGTAGGTGAAAGGTAAGGATAAAGAATTATTAGTAGATCACTTCTGATGTGTTTTTCTGATATTAGGAAAAAACGGTAAACTCCCGTTATGAGAATCAAGTGCATGAATAATAGTTCATGAATTAAGGTGGTACCACGGGAAAACTCGTCCTTTAATTCACGGACTTTTTTTAATAGGAGGAATAAACATGAAAAAATATGAAGAACTTAGTAAAAAGAAAGTAGATGAAGTAGAAGCTTGTTATTCAGAATATTGGGAAAAGAATAATATTTTTCAAAAATCTATAGATAAGGGAAAAGATAATTTTGTTTTCTATGATGGACCGGCTACCGCTAATGGTTATCCCGGACTTCATCATATGTTAGCTAAATTCTTAAAAGATACTTTCTGTAAATATAAGACCATGAAAGGTTATAAAGTAAACCGTAAAATAGGTTGGGATACCCATGGTTTACCTGTTGAACTGGAAGTAGAAAAAGAATTGGGTTTTACTTCAAAAAGTGATATTGAAAAATATGGCATTGATAAGTTTAATCAAAAATGCCGTGAAAGTGTTATGCGTAATGAAAAATTATTTTCAGACTTAACTACTAAAATGGGTCAATTTATCGATTTAAAAAATCCTTATGTTACTTATCATAACAGTTATATTGAAACAGAATGGTGGATTTTAAAGAAATTTTTTGATGAAGGATTGTTTTATGAAGGACATAAAATTTTACCTTACTGTCCAAGATGTGGAACCGGTTTAGCCAGTCATGAAGTAGCCCAAGGTTATAAAGATGTGGCAGTTGATACCGTTATTGTACCATTTGAATGTCCTAAATTAGATGCTTACTTTTTAGTGTGGACAACAACTCCATGGACACTTCTTTCTAATGTGGCCCTTTGTGTTAATCCCGATGAAGAATATGTTAAAGTAAGTTCTATGGGATATAATTTTATCTTAGCTAAAAAGTTAGCAAGTTCTATTTTAGGTGATGAATATACTGTTTTAGAAACATACAAAGGTAAAGATTTAGAATATGTTGAATATGAACAATTATTACCGTTTATTGAAGTAAAAGATAAAGCTTTCTTTGTCACTAATGATACTTATGTTAGTATGGAAGATGGAACCGGTATCGTTCATATAGCGCCTGCTTTCGGATTAGATGACTACGAAATAGGTAAAAGATATCATTTACCGATGATTAATCCGGTAAGTGAAGATGGTAAATATTTAGAAGGACCATGGAAAGATGTTTTAGTCTTTGATGCAGATATAGAGATTATTAAATATTTAAAAGAAAATGACAAATTATTTAAAAAACAAAGATTAAATCATAATTATCCCCATTGTTGGAGATGTCAAAGTCCATTAATATATTTTTCTAAACCAAGTTATTATTTAGAGGTAACTAAAATTAAAGATAAAGTTATTGAAGAAAATAAAAAAGTTAATTGGTATCCAAAACATGTAGGAGAGAAACGTTTTGGTAATTGGTTAGAAAATATGAATGACTGGGCTTTATCCCGTAACAGATATTGGGGAACACCACTACCATTATGGCGCTGTGAATGTGGTCATATGGAAATGATTGGTTCAAGAGCTGAATTAGTGGAGAAGTCTATTGAAACAATAGATGAAACAATTGATTTACATCGTCCATATGTCGATAATGTCCATATTAAATGTTTAAAATGTGGTAAAAAAATGAATAGAGTTCCGGAAGTAATAGATTGCTGGTTTGATTCAGGATCAATGCCTTTTGCACAATATCATTATCCATTTGAAAATAAAGAATTATTTGAATCACAATTTCCGGCTGATTTTATCTGTGAAGGAATAGATCAAACGAGAGGTTGGTTCTATACTTTAATTCTAATTTCGACATTTGTAATGGGTAAAGCTCCATATAAAAATGTTTTAGTTAATGATTTACTGCTTGATTCTGAAGGTAAAAAGATGAGTAAAAGTAGAGGTAATGCTATCAATCCATTTGGATTAATAGAGGAATATGGTGCTGATGTTGTAAGATTCTATATGCCTTTTGTTTCACCGGTTTGGATGCCATTAAAATTTGATATGGAAGGTTTAAAAGAAGTATATTCTAAATTCTTTAATCCCTTAAAAAATACTTATAACTTTTATGCTATGTATGCTAATGCCGATCAAATCGATCTTGATAGTTTTGAAGTTTCATATGATAAATTAGAAGAAATAGATTTATGGATGCTATCCAAACTTAATAAATTAATAAAATATGTAACTGAAAGTTATGAAGAATATGATTTAAATAAAGTAGTTAAAGCTCTTACAGAATTTGTTTCAGAAGATCTTTCAAATTGGTATATTAGAAGAAATCGTGATCGTTTCTGGTCAAGTGAACTTAATGATTCTAAGAAAGCAGTTTATACTATAACTTATAATGTTCTTTCTGATTTATGTAAATTAAGTGCACCTATCGTACCATTTATTACTGAAGAAATTTATCAAAAACTAACCGGAGAAGAATCTGTTCATTTAGCAGAATTCCCTCAATATAATGAAGAAGCGATTGATTTAAAATTAGAAACTAAAATGGATTTAGTAAGAGATTTAATCAGTATCGGTCGAATGGTTAGAGAAGAAGCTAAAATAAAGGTTCGTCAGCCTTTATCTGAAATTCTTTTAGATCAAAAAAGTGAAGATATTATTGGAAATTTAGTAACCTTAATTAAAGAAGAATTAAATGTCAAAAAGATTACTTATACAAAACACTTAAGTGATTATATGGACTTATCTGTTAAACCAAACTACAAAGAAGTAGGTAAAATATTAGGTAGTAAAATTAAGTTATTTGCTGATAAACTTATAACTTTTAAAAATGATGAAATAGTTAAGCTCCAAAATCATGAGGAAATAATTATGGATTTAGACGGAGAAGAGATAACTGTTACCGAAAATATGGTAGAGATTAGAATATCTTCTCGTGAAGGATTAAATGTTGGTACCGATAATAAAAATTTTGTTATTTTAAATACTGAAATTACTGAAGAATTATATTTAGAAGGTTTAGCTCGTGAACTAGTTAATAAGATTCAAAATATGCGTAAAGAACAAGATTTAAATGTTGCAGATCGTATTATAGTATCATACAAAGCTAATGAAAAAGTAGAGCAAATGATTAAAGAATATGAAGAATATATTAGAACAGAAACATTAGCTATCAAGTTAAACCAAAAAGATAATTTAACTAATAAAATAGATTTAAATGAACATGAAGTGTTCTTAGAAATCGAAAAAGCCAACTAAAAAAGAGAATTAGAGTGTGTTCGTTTTTACCAAACTAACTCTACTTCTCTTTTATTGTTTTAGGTAAATCCTTATTGGCTTCGTTTTTAATATCTTCTATATAAAGGAACACACAATTTAAAGTGTATAAATAAAAATTTTGCTTATTAATATTCATTTGTGTTTGTCTTTTTAATTCAGCATTAGCCTTATAGCAAAATTCATCAAGCAAGTCACCAATTTGCTTTTCAGAAGATTTATTCATAATATCATTGAATTCTTTCACCAGTTCTGGACTTAGAGGGTTATCCAATAATTGATTAAAATATTTTTGAAAATCGCTTGGGAATTTAGGGATTTTATCGTATAAATCATCACTTTGTTTTTTTAATTCTACATTAGAAAAATAATAAACTGATAATTCTAATAAACCAAGATTATACAAAAATCTTTGATATTTTTCCGAATCGATTAATCCGGCTTCTGATACAGTTTTAGCCTTTGTGGGCATATCATCAATATTTTCGATATTAAATAATAAGCAAATAGCATCTTCCAGATATTTTTTGGCATAAAGATTTTTAAGGTTTTCTTCGGTAGTAGGACTGACTACGGTTGTTACTTTTATTTCTTCATTAAATCTGTTAGGGATATTTTGAAAATTAAAGTTTATATAATAATCTTCTAAATTAATATCCAGAAAATTTAGATAAAATTTTGCTTTAATTAAAAAATCTTTGATTTTAAAATTAGTTTGATGTTTAATTTCTTTTTCTAAATAAGATATCATTCTTCTTTTGGCGGTATTACGAATATTAGGAATCATTTCATACAAATATTGAAATCCTATATCTACCGGTTCATCGTCAATACAATAAAACTGTTCAAGATCTAAATTATCTAAAAACCTAATTGGATCTTTACATCTTTCCTCAAAAAAATAACGTGTAATTCTGGCAGTTATCATATTATAAGGATTTTGTTCTGAAGCCAAAACAAAATCATCATCATTTTTATCTTTTTTGCTGACAAAAATTGTAGCAGGTATTACTTCTAAGGGATTTTCTTTAAAATAATTATATAGTTTTTTTTCTTCTTCTATACATACTTTTAAGGTATTAACGATAGTTTGATATTCTTCAGTGGATACTTTATTAAGTAGTTCCATTCTAATCAGTAAAGTGTATATATTGAATATAACACTTGTTTGATTATAAATGTTTGTTAATACTTTTAAAGTTTCCTCTTTCATGTACAATCACTTCCATGTACCGTATATGATAGCATAAAATTTAAAAAAATGTATATAAAAAAGCGGTTATCCGCTTTTTTATTATCTGTTATAGTATTCAACTATTAATGATTCATTAATATCAGCACTAAGTTCAGATCTTTCTGGATATCTTACGTAAGTACCTGACATTTTAGCTATGTCAAAGTCTACATAAGCCGGTCTAGCTATTGTATTTTCAAGTGCTTGCTTAATAGCAGGGTGGTTTAAAGCTTTTTCTTTAACAGAAATTGTTGAACCAGGTTTAACAGTATATGATGGAATATTAACATTTACTCCATTTACTAGGATATGACCATGACCAACAAGTTGTCTAGCACCACGTCTGGTATTAGCAAGTCCCATACGATATACAATATTATCTAATCTACTTTCTAATAATTTAAATAGATTTTCACCGGTAATGCCTTTCATTTTAGCCGCTTTTTCAAATGTACGAGCAAATTGTTTTTCAGTTAGACCGTACATGAATCTTACTTTTTGTTTTTCTTCTAATTGAATACCATATTCACTTGCTTTTTTACGACGAGCAGTTCCATGAATACCCGGAGCATATGGTTTGCGGCTTAATTCTTTACCGTTTTCTAGGATACTAAAGCCTAAACGACGGCTTTTACGATACATAGGACCAGTATATCTTGCCATTTTTTTATCTCCTTTCTTTTGCTATAAAAGGATAACCGTTTTCATTATATAGGGTGTTTATTGTCTCTTTCCCTTAGGCAGGTAAGTTACTTAAGTTATTTCAAATAAACACATTACTAATAAAAAAAGGTCCTGCCTTTAAATATGCATTAGTATTATATATAAATATATGTAATTTGTCAAATGTAAGGACAGAGAATTATTGCTCCTCTTAATAAAATGTGTTAAAATTATTTATATAATAAAGGGGAATAGGGTATGGCTAGTTTGAAACCACATTTTGCGATTCCTAATTATGAAGATGCCACATCATTTGACGGTGCTATGATTATTGGAGAAAAGTATCGTATTACGATTCTCAGTGATATTTTAGTCCGTTTAGAATATAGTGAAACCGGCACTTTTGAAAATAGACCAACTGAACTAATTAAATTTAGACGTTTTAGTGTTCCTAAATTTCTTCGTAAAGAAGATAGTCAATATTTAGTAATTACTACCCCTTATTTTAAACTTGAATATCGTAAAAATAAACCTTTCTATGGTTCAAAGGTCAGTCCCGACCAAAATTTAAAAATATCATTAATTAATACGGATAAATTTTGGTATTTTGGTCATCCGGAAGCCAGAAACTTTAAAGGAACCAGTTTTAGTTTGGATAATGCTGATGGTAATGTCAGTTATACTAAAGGATTATATTCAACTGATGGACTGGTTTCCATTGATGATTCAGAGAATTTAATTTTTAATAAAGATGGATCACTAGGCAGAAGAAGTGATAAAAGAATTGATACCTATGTTTTTTTATATCGAAAAGATTTTGGTTTCTGTTTAAGAGATTATTTTAAACTAACCGGTAAACCGGCTTTTATTCCGAGATATGCTTTAGGAATATGGTGGAATAAACATTATCCATATACTACTTTAGATTTAGAAAATTTAATTTGGAATTTTAATAAAAACGAAATACCATTATCCATAATTTTATTAAGTAGTTATTGGCGCATGATTTATGAAAATACTAATTCGGGATTTACTTTTAATTATAGTTTATTTGATAATCCTAAACAAATGATAGATATGCTTCATAGTAAAAAAATCAGAATTGGTTTAAATATTGATCCAACCGGAGGTATTCATCCTGATGAACTTTCTTATCAAAGATTTAAAAAAACAGCAGAGTTAACCGAAGAGGGAATTTTACCTTTTAATATCTTTAGTAAGAAAACATTATCAGCTTATTTTGATGAACTTATTAAACCCCTTAATAATATTGGTGTAGATTTTTATTGGATTGATTATTATAATCCTAAAGACTTACTTACTTTAAGAGCTTTAAATCATTATCATTTAACTGATTATCAAGAAAGTAAAAGAAATAGAGGAATGATTTTATCACGTAATGGAATGCTTGCTGCTCATCGTTATCCGGTTCTTTATTCCGGATATACTAAAGTAAGCTGGAATAACCTTAATATGATTCCGGAATATAATTTAACTAGTTCTAATATTGGAGTAAGTTGGTGGAGTCATGATATTGGTGGTTTCTTAGATGGTGTAGAAGATCCGGAATTATATATGCGATTTGTCCAATTTGGGACATATAGTCCGATTCTTAGATTATCAGCTGCTGAAAGTCATTACTATAAAAGAGAACCTTGGCTTTGGGATGCTAAAACTTTTGCTATTGTTAAAGATTATTTAAGATTAAGACATCGTTTAATTCCTTATATATATACTGAAGGATATAAATATTCTAAAACCGGACTTCCTTTGATTCAACCGGTTTATTATAAATATCCGGAAATTTATGATGAACCTTTATATAAGAATGAATATTATTTTGGTTCAGAGCTGTTTATTGCTCCGATTACTACTAAAAAAGATACTTTAATGAATCGTACAGTTCATCGTATCTTTTTACCTAATGGTATTTGGTATGATTTTAAAACTGGTAAAAAATTTGTTGGTGGTAAAAGATATGTATCTTTCTTTAAAGATGAAGATTATCCGGTCTTTGCTAAAAAAGGTACAATAATACCTTTAGCTATTTTAGATAATGAAGATATCAATAATACTAATCCTCCGGAAAAGTTAGAAATCCATATTTTCCCTGGTAAAAGTAATACTTATAAATTATATGAAGATGATGGCATATCTTCTTTATATGAAGATGGAGAATATTTAATTACCGATATTGATTATAACTATCAAACTAATAATTTTACGGCTATAATAAGACCTACCGAAGGTAAGGGAGGAGTCGTACCTTCTAAAAGAACTTATAAGGTAAGATTTAGAAATACTCGTAAAGCCGATGAAGTTATTCTATACGTCGGTGAAGATAAACAAACTGAAGTTAAATCCTATGTTGATGGTAATGACTTTGTAGTTGAAGTTGAAAATGCTTCAAGTAATAAACAAGTATCTATTAATTGTAAAGGTACCGATATTGAAATAGATGCCGAAAGAATTATTAATGAAGATATTGATACCATTATTTCTGATTTACAAATAAAAACTAGTTTAAAAGAAGAAATAGCATCGATTATTTTCAGTGATCAAGAAATAAAAAGCAAAAGAATTACTATTAGGAAACTACGAATTAAAGGTTTAAACAGTAAATATATTAAAATGTTTATTAAATTACTTGAATATATTGCGGAAATTTAATATAATGTACTTTAAGCAGAAGAAGAAAGAGTAGTAATAAGAAAAGGTATTATAGAGAGTTAACGGTAGGTGTAAGTTAACATCCTAATCTTATGAACTTACTTTCGGATGTGTCAGGGT
The DNA here is from genome assembly GCA_012520055.1 of Mollicutes bacterium. Lineage (GTDB taxonomy): Bacteria > Bacillota_I > Bacilli_A > RF39 > UBA660 > DUUS01. The sequence goes on along the minus strand of JAAYPA010000030.1, from coordinate 4,258 downwards.
TGCTCCTTTAAAAGCTAAGAGTTCCAATTAAGGTGGTACCACGGTTTTTCGTCCTTTAGAAAAACCTTTTTTTTATTTTAAGGAGGGAATATGGAAGACTTAATGTTTTTTTTAATAACATTTGTATTTATTTTTGGAGTCCTCTTAATAAATTACTTTTATAAGAAACATAAATGTAAATTAAATTTATCCAAAGAATTTAAATTTTTAAAAATTAAATACAAGCTATCTAAAAAAGATTTAGATGTGGAAAAATTAAGTTTAGTATTTGTTTTGATAAATTCATTGATTATATCAAGTACTGCTACGATTACGACAATGATTGATATGGATTATATATGGCAAATAGCAATTGGTTTTTTAATACTAGTAATGGAAATATATTTAATATATGGTTTAATTGGTAAAATTTTAATTAAAAGAAAGAGGTAAATAATGGAAAATATAACAAAAATAGAACAAAAATGGCGTGATAGATGGGAAAAAGAAAAAATCTATAAATTTGATCCTAATTCTAAGAAAGAAAAATTATATTGCTTGGAAATGTTTTCTTATCCATCAGGTGCTAAACTTCATATGGGACATTGGTATAATTATGGAGTAACTGACTCATGGGCAAGACTTAAAAGAATGCAAGGCTATAATGTCTTCCATCCTATGGGATTTGATGCTTTTGGTTTGCCTGCCGAAAACTATGCGATAAAAACCGGTATTCATCCGGCTGATTCAACTAAAAATAATGTGGAAACCATGGAAAAACAATTAAGAAATATCGGAGCAACCTATGACTGGGATTATGAAGTAAATACTTCACTACCTGAGTATTATAAATGGACCCAATGGTTATTTTTAAAATTTTATGAAAAAGGTTTAGCATATAAAAAAGAAGCACCAGTAAACTGGTGTCCTTCTTGTAATACCGTTTTAGCTAATGAACAAGTAGTTAACGGTGAATGTGAAAGATGTCATTCTGTAATTGTGCGTAAAAAAATGAATCAATGGTTCTTTAAAATTACTGAATATGCCGATGAATTATTAACAGATTTAGATAAATTAGACTGGCCGGAAAGAACTAAAATATTACAAAGAAACTGGATTGGTAAAAGTGAAGGAGCTTATATTGACTTTAAAGTTGATAATTCAGAAGAAACCTTTAGAGTATTTACGACAAGAGCCGATACTTTATACGGAGCTACTTACTGTGTTTTAGCTCCTGAACATGAATTAGTTGATAAAATAACTACCAAAGAACAAAAAGCATTAGTAGAAAAATATAAAATTGAAGCAGCCAAGCAAAGTGAGATTGATCGTACCAGTACGGTTAAAGAAAAAACCGGAGTATTTACTGGGGCTTATGCAATTAATCCGATTAATAATAAAAGAATACCTATTTGGATTGCTGATTATGTTTTAGTATCATATGGAACAGGGGCTATTATGGCTGTTCCGGCTCATGATGAACGTGATTATGACTTTGCTAAAAAATTTAATATCGATATTATTCCGGTTGTTCAAAAAGTAACCGGTACTATAAGAGAAGATGAAAAAGAAAAAAGAAGTATTGTTGCAGTAGTATATAATCCTAAAACAAATAAATATTTAACTCTTAATTGGGGAGATTTAGGTGGCAGATTATTTATCGGGGGAACTATCAAAGAAAATGAATCTCCTATCGATTGTGCTTTAAGAGAAATCAAAGAAGAAACTGGTTATACCAATTTAAAATATTTACATAGTTCATTTCCAGTAAATCATCATTATTATGCTTATAATAAAAATCAAGCTTATAACATAATTTGTGATCTTATATACTTTGAATTAGTTGATGAAACTAAAGAAGAGCAAAATTTAGATGCTGATGAAAAATTTAAAGTAGAATGGACTTCCGAAGACATTATTTTAAAAGAAGTTAAAGATGAATTACATCAAACAGCTTTTGAATTTAGAGTAGAAAAACCATTTATTGGTGATGGTATCCATGTTAATTCCGATAAAATTAATGGTTTAAATAAAGAAGACGCTATTAATAAAATGATTGAAGTCTTAAAAGAGATAAAAGCTGGGGAAAAAGCTATTAACTATAAATTAAGAGACTGGTTAATATCTCGTCAAAGATATTGGGGAGCTCCTATTCCAATGATTTACTGTGATACTTGTGGAATAGTTCCGGTTCCGGAAAAAGAATTGCCAGTTATACTTCCATATGATGCGGTCTTTACTCCGGATGGGGAAAGTCCTCTTAAAAAATCAATGGATTTTGTTAATTGTAAATGTCCTAAATGTGATAAAGATGCTAAAAGAGAATGTGATACCTTAGATACATTTGTCTGTTCTTCATGGTACTATTTAAGATATCCTGATGCTCGTAATGAAAAAGAAGCTTTCAATCCGGAAATCATTAATAAAATATTACCGGTTGATAAATATGTCGGTGGTATTGAACATGCTTGCATGCATTTGCTATATGCAAGATTCTTTACCAAAGCTTTAAGAGATATGGGCTATTTAAAATTTGATGAACCATTTACTTCTTTAGTTCATCAAGGTATCATTTTAGGTGCTGATGGTGAAAAAATGAGTAAGAGTAGAGGTAATACTGTTGCTCCTGATCCAATCATTGAAGAATATGGTGCTGATATTTTAAGAAATTACTTAATGTTTGGCTTTAACTATGTTGATGGTGGTCCTTGGACAGATAATGGTATTGTTGCTATTAATAAATTTTATAATAAAGTTGAAAGACTAGTAAAGAGTTATAAAAATGATGATATAGAAATTCATGATTTGGATAAAGCTTTACACAAAACTATAAAAGAAGTAACTGAAGATTCTGATAATTTTCAGTTTAATACGGCTTTAGCTCGTATTATGGAATATACTAATGCTTTAGTAAAATATGAAAAAGATGGTATTCCTAAATATTATCTAGAACAATTATTATTAATCTTAGCTCCATTTGCTCCACATATTACAGAAGAATTATGGTGTGAAGTATTAAAAAATGAATTTAGTATTCATAATCAAACATATCCAACTTATGACGAATCTAAAATAAAAGATACTACTTTTGAAATAGGTGTACAAGTAAACGGTAAATTAAGAGGTTCTATTCAAATAACCGAAGATATGAAGGAAGAAGAAATTCAAAATATGGCTTTAAACGAATCAAATGTTCAAAAACATTTAGAAAACAAAGAAATAATTAAAGTTATAGTAGTACCAAAAAGAATTGTTAGTATCGTCGTAAAATAAATTGTATTCACTCCTTTTTTATGATAAAATCATATTATAATAAAAAAAATAGGAGTAATCGCTATGGATTTTTTTAAAAAAATATTTAAAAAAGAACCTAAAGAAGAAATAGTAGAAGAACAACCTGTAGATGTTCCTGTTATGGAAACATCACCGCAAATAAACTTAATGGCCTCAGATCCATTATTAAATCAAACAAATATCGAAGAAAATAAAATTGAAAAAAATGAAGTATTGGGGATAGAAAAACAACTTTTAGAAAAAGAACAAATACCAAGTGTTGAGGAAGAAAAACCTAATCTTGGTAAAACTATTCCTGATGCTTTTAGTATGTCTCCTAATTTAGAAGAAAATATTGAAACATTAGATACTAATAATCATAATTTACAAAGAACTCAAAAGTTTTGTCCAGAGTGTGGAACACCAAATGATGTTTTAAATAAATTTTGCGTATCTTGTGGTAAAGAAATTTAAAATTTAGAAGTGGTGGTATTATGAAGAAAGTATCGTCCAGATATACTATATATCTAATTATGGGAATTACAGTTATTATTACAACAATAATTGGGTGTTCATATGCGATATTTAGAAAAGCTACATCCCAAAACAGTACTAATGTTATTAGTACTTTAGATTGTGTCGAAGTTTCGATAGTGGGAAATAATGATGCTTTAAATATCCAAAATGGTTATCCATTAACATATGGTGAAGCTATGAAAACACAGCCATATCGCTTTACCGTAGAAAATCAATGTAATACTTATGTAGAATATCAAATAGTTATGTCAGTAGTAAGTACTACAATCTCTAATAATGAATATGTAAAAGTTGATTTAGATGGTTTAACTTATAATAAAAATAAAATGTTAAGTGAACTTATCGAAGAACCACAACAAGGTTTAGTAGGTTATTTAAATAATTATACTCTAATAACCAGTGCTTTTGATGGAAATGAAAGTCATGTCTATAATTTTAGAATGTGGTTAAATGCCGATAATGAAGATAT
>JAAYPA010000029.1 GCA_012520055.1 Mollicutes bacterium | reverse complement strand
TTAGTGCCAAGATTACGATGACAGCTAATTTGAGATATAATCCGGTACCTTTAACACTTAGAAATGCAATATTATGGCAAGAAGATGGTACTTCGGCAATAATATCAAAAGGAAATCCTAATTTTTCATCGATATCTACGGAAAGCGACACCGGAATTTATGCTATGGAAGATGAATATGGAACTAGCTATTATTATCGAGGTAATAAAAATATCCTAAAAAACAATCTAATATTTGGTGGATTTCAATGGAAAATCTTACGTATTAATGGAGATGGATCAATTAGAATAATATACAATGGTACTGAAGAAGATTTTGATCAAAATGGTACTATGAATGACATAGGGCCTGAAACTGTAATAGGATTTTACACATATTCAAGTGTTTTTAATGATAACAAATATGTTGGCTATATGTATGGTGGTCCAAAAGGAGTTGCTTCTACCCAAAGAAATGGTTCTATACCGGCAGCTGCAAATTATAATCAAACAGATAGTGATGCTAAAGTGCAATTAGATTTGTGGTATGAAGAAAATATATCTGGTCAACTATTTGAAAATAAAATAGCTGATAATATTTTTTGTAATGATCGTCAATTTGCTGAAGAAATTAGCGGTGATGAAATTGAATCACTGGGTTATGGGCAATTTTACTCTAGTTATGCTCCCAGATTTAGAATATACACCGAGAAAAACCCTACTTTAAAATGTGCCTTAAAAAATGACCGTTTTACTACCATAGACACAATTAAAGGAAACGGAGCATTAACATATCCGGTTGGATTAATTACTATTGATGAGGCAATGATAGCCGGTTTAATTTATGGGACTCAAAATGTTAACAACTATTTATTTGTATTTTTCCCATATTATACAATGTCCCCTTATGCATTTTTTGATATTGATAAAGAAGCAACTATATGGGCTATAGATTATCATGCTAACATCTCTGGTACTAGTGTTACAAGGACAGTAGAATATGATAGTTTACGTCCGGTCATTAATTTAAAAGCTGATATAATCGTAACCGGAGAAGGAACACTAACGAATCCTTACCGAGTAACAGAATAAGAAAATTTCTTAAGCTAGTTCTACTAGCTTTTTTTTGATTAGTGGTTTAAAATGTTAGTGGTGATATATGTGCAAAGCTTATTAATTACTTTGTTAGTGGGTTTGTTTTTTTTAGCTGGAGCCTTAATTTCTTTATTTGTAAACAATAAAAAGAATTTAATAAGTTTTAGCTTGGGAATAAGTTTTGTCGTATTAATATTATTAGTAATTTTAGATATTTTACCGGAATGTTTTGAACTTTTTCCTGATTATAAATTTTTAGCCATTGGGGGAGGAATTTTAGTTGGTATAGCGTTATTATTAATACTTGAAAAATTAGTTCCTCATCATCATGATCATACTGAAAAAGATGATCATGATCATTTAACTCATATTGGGGTTATGACATCAATTGCGATTATTATTCATAATATTGTAGAAGGTATTGGTATTGGTGCAATTGCTGAATCAAGCTTTAAATCAGGAATTATTTATGCTTTAGGAGTAGCTTTACATAATATCCCTTTTGGTATTAAAATAACAGCTTTACTTAAAGATAATAAAAAGAAGCTGTGGATAAATTTAGGATTATTAACATTATCTACTTTAATAGGAGGTATATTAGTTTTTATTTTTAAAGATATGCTTTCAGATTTCTTCTTAGGTACTTTATTAAGTATTACTATTGGTATGATATTTTATATTATTTGTTTTGAATTAATTAATGAATTAAAGGAAAACTTTAATAAGTATGCTATTTATGGTATTTTAACGGGTATTTTGATTATGTTATTAGGGTTGGTGATATAAATGATAGGAATTGCTCTTGAAGGTGGGGGAGCAAGAGGCGCTTACCAAGCCGGTGCTTACTTAGCTCTTAAAGAATGTGGTATTAAACCAAAAATGATTGCGGGAACTTCAATCGGAGCTTTGAATGCCGCATTAATAGTCCAAGGGGATTTGGATAAAATGATTGATTTATGGATTAATACCACTACGGAAATTTTAGGTATTAACAGTGATTTAGTATCTAAAATAAAATCTAAAAATATTCATTTGGAAGATTTTAAATTAGGTTTAACAAATTTGAAATTAATTTTAAAAAATAAAGGTATTGATACAACTTTATTATTAAAGTCCATAAAAGAAAATATTAATGAAAAAAAAGTCCGTAATAGTAAAATTAAATACGGTTTGGTAACAGTTAAAGTAAAGGGATTTACTCCAATAGAACTAACTATCGATGATATACCAGAAGGAAAACTTTCTGAATATATTTTAGCTTCTTGTTATCTGCCAATTTTTTCTTTTAAAAAAATTATTGATGATAATTATTATTTAGATGGTGGTTTTTATAGTATTCTTCCTGTTCCTTTTTTGGAAAGACAAGGATGCAAAAAAATATATGCTATCAGAATTAAAGGAATAGGTAGAAAGAAACCAAAATTATACGAAGAAACTGAAGTTATTGAAATAGCACCTAAAAAAAGTTTAGGATCAATGATTATTTTTGATAAAGATTCCAATATAGATCATATTAAAATGGGATATTATGATACTTTAAAAGTAGTAAAAAATTTAGATGGTTATGATTATTATTTTTATTCTAAGCCAAGTAGGTATTATAAAAGATTAATTCGAAAAATAAATTCGGAAATAATTTCACGTTTAGAAAGAAAATTTCATACTAATGATCCAAAAATAATGGTAATTAAAACGATAGAATATTTACTTCAAAAAAATAATTATGAAGAATATAAAATATATAATATTAAAAAAGAAATCAAAAAGTTGCGTAAAAATAATTTAGTTAAAGATTCTTTATATCAAGAGTTTATAAATAATTGTAAATTATTTTAATATTTGTTAAAATAGGTAAGTCAGAAAAGAAAGGAAATTAGATATGGGAAGAGCATATTCAGTTAGAGCAGCTAGTATCCAAAAAACTGGGGCTGCCAAAGGGAAAATATACACAACATTTTTTAAAGAAATTTATTTAGCAGCTAAGAAGGGATCACCTGACCCGGATTCTAATATTTCTTTAAAAAGAATTATTGAAAAAGCCAGAAAAAATCAAGTACCGAATGATATTATTAGTAGAGCTATCGATAAGGCTAAAGGCGTAAATGCTGATGAATATCAAGAGGTAATTTATGAAGGTTTTGGTCCTGGTGCCAGTACTTTTATTATTAAATGTTTAACTGATAACGTAAATAGAACAGTTGGATATATAAGAGCAGCATTTAATAAAGTTAATAAATCATTGGGAGTTACTAACAGTGTTGCTTATAATTATGATTATTTAGCTGTTATATCTTTCAAAAGTGATAAAGAAGAGGAAATCTTTGAGGCTATACTTAATGAAGGAATTGACTTAGTTGATTTTGAATCAGAAAATGGAGAAATCACTATTTCAGCTAAACCAGCCGATATTAATAAGATCAAAAATGTTTTAGAAAGTATTATTCCTAATATTGAGTATACTTATGATGAAATAGGTTACTTTGCTAAAGATGAAATAATTTTAACCGGTGAAGATTTAGAACATTTTGAAAGATTGTATAATCTTCTTGATGAAATAGACGATGTAGCAGCCATTTATCATAACATTAAAAGGGATTAAAAGAGTTTGTCAACTCTTTTTTTATTTGTTTTTTTAATATATTTTTCTGTTATAATATTATTAGGACGTGATTACATGAAACTAAGTAATGATTGGAAAGATTATATATGCCTAGATGCTGGTAATGGGGAAAAATTAGAATATTGGAATGGAGTAATATTAAGAAGACCAGATCCTCAAGCTATTTGGCCAGTTAATACTGATAGTGATTTATGGAATAATCCCAATGGTCATTATTATCGTAGTGATAAAGGGGGAGGTCACTGGGAATTTAAAAAGAAATTACCGGAATACTGGACAGTTTCTTATAAAGAATTATCATTTAAAGTTTCACCTACTAACTTTAAACATACAGGTTTATTTCCTGAACAAGCAGTTAATTGGGATTTTATGATTGATAAAATAAAAAAAAGTAATCGAGATATTAAAGTATTAAATTTATTTGCTTATACCGGAGCTGCTACTATAGCTTGTTCTTATGCCGGAGCAGTTGAAGTGGTGCATGTAGATGCGGCTAAGGGAATGGTCGAATGGGCTAAAGAAAATATGAAATTATCTAATTTAGAAAATAATCGCATCAGATTTATTGTTGATGATTGTTTAAAATTTGTTGAAAGAGAATCAAGACGAGGTCATAAATATGATGCAATAATTATGGACCCTCCTTCTTATGGAAGAGGGCCTAACGGAGAAGTGTGGAAATTTGAAGACAACATTTATCATCTTATTAAAGCTTGTTTAACAATATTAAGTGATAACCCCCTATTCTTTTCAGTAAATTCTTATACTACTGGTATTTCTAGTACAGTACTCGAAAATATTTTAAAAACGACTATCCTACCGGTATATCCTAATGGCACCGTTGAAGCAGGTGAAGTAGGTTTACCAATTCAAAATAATAATTTAGTATTACCTTGCGGTATTTACGGAAGATGGCAGGCTAATGATTAAGATTATCTATGAAGATAATCATTAAATGGAGATTAACGTATAATAAGAATGCTAAGGTAGGAGAGTAAATCTATACAAAAGAGCGTTTATATTTTATTATCCTATACCTGATACATATCCATGAAATATCTTTAATGAGTAATATTATTAATAAAATTTTATTACTCAAGTATAAATTAATAAAATAGCCTTATAATACTTAGTAGAGAATAATAAATCATCAGTTAAAAAAATGCAAAATAACGCAAAATAGATTGATTTTATTATTTCTAAATGCTATTATTAATATAGTAAAGGAGGATATCAATGAACGACGGGAAAGGGAACACAATATTATTAACTATAATTGGAATAGCAACTTTACTTATAGCTGTAATTGGTGCAACTTTTGCATACTTCACAGCAATTTTATCAACCAATGAGCAACAACAAGCATTTACTGTTACTGCAGCTAATATTGGTACGGTATATGAAGGAAGTGACTCAGTAATAGTAGAACCAAATATTTGGCCGAGAGAGGAATCTTGGGGACAAAAAAAGTTTACTATTAAAGGTACTTCTGGAGGAGATGCTAATATATATTATACAGTAGGTTTGGTAGTTACTGAAAATACTTTTTATCCAGGCCACTTAAAATATTCTCTTACCATTGATCCTACTTCATCATCTAATGGTACAAAACTAAATGCTGTTTCTTTAGCAAACGTTCCTGCGACAGGTGTAACAGCAGATTTAGGTACAGGAATATTTAATGGACCGACTAATGGTGAACAATCACATATTTATTATTTAGATATATATTTTCCTGAAACTGGACAACCACAAAATGCTAGCCAAGAAAAAAGTTTATTGGCTCGTATTTCAATAGATGTTATAACTAGTGGGGAAATGGAACATACAACTACAGTTCAATAATTTTATAAATAAAGGAGGAAATTTCAAATGAGTGGAAATAGGACAAATACATTATTACTTACGGTAATTGGTGTTGCCACTTTATTAGTAGCGGTAATCGGTGCAACGTTTGCATACTTTACTGCCAATATAACCGGAACGGAAGAAGGAACAACTATTACGGTTGGTGCTGGTAAACTTACTATAGCCTATGCTGATCCGCATGGTCCATCTATTGCAGGTTCAATTCAACCGGAAGTGGATGCTCCAGCTATACATAAGGACTTTACAATAACAGGTACAAACAGTACTACGGCCGTTATGCCATATTCTTTAGCTTTAGTAATTCAATCAAATAATTTTTCAGTAGATGCTTTAAAGTATTCTCTAACTTCCGATAATACTGATGGAAATGGTCAAATTGTTCAATCAATAGAAATGACGGATTTAGGAACTGGAGCAAAGACAATTGAATTAGGATCAGGTTTTTTTGCCGGAGTTATTAGTGGCTCAAGACATACTTATGTCCTAGATATATTTTTCCCAGAAACCGGCGAAAATCAAGATGTAGATAAAGGAAAATCTTTAGCCGGATATGTTGATGTAAGAGTAGGCGAAGTTTATACAACAACTACTACCGTCAATCCTTAAAGTATAAAGAAATTAATATTAAAAAATTAGGATGATAGTTCATCCTTTTTTATTTGAAAAATTATTCTAATTCTTGCGTTTTTATATGAAAACACTTATAATATAAAAAGAAGAATAGAATAGGTGGTATTATGCCTGAGAGCCCTAAAGATGAAACAAAAAGCCTAAAAAAGTCTTTAGAATATGTTGCAAAACTTATTTCAACCGCATTTATTGTCATCCTACTATTAATTGGGGCTTTTTTAATATACTATTTTATTTCTGCTAAAATAGTCAGCAAGAAAACCGGTTTGCCACCTAAGTTATCCTTATATACAATTGTCAGTGGTAGTATGGCTCCTGCTATAAATAGATCAGATATTATAGTAAATGTACGAATAGATGATTTTACAACTCTAAAAATTGGAGATGTAATAACTTATAAATCACAATCTTCTTTGATTGAAAATATGACTATTACTCATCGTATAATAGATGTAAAAATTAAAAATGATGGTTCCAGAGAATTTATTACTAAAGGTGATTATAACTTGAGTGCTGATAGTTCTCCGGTACAACAAAGAGATATACTGGGTAAAACTATTTTAAAAATACCGAAATTAGGTCAAATACAATTTTTGCTGGCTACTAAGTTGGGTTGGTTATTAATCGTTCTTTTACCTGCTTTAGGAATTATTATATATGATATTTTAAAAGTATTCAAAGTATTGGGAGTAACCGGTAAAGCTGAAAAAATTACTGGTAAAGATATCACACAAGTAGTTGAAAAAGAAGAAAATAAAAAAATAATAGAAACATTGGAGAAAATAAAGAAAAATCCTCAATTATTTGCTAGGAATCATACTGAAGTTCGCAATAATGAAGTAATACAAGAAGAAAAAAATATTACACCACCTATTCAAAATATTGATGAAAGTAAAGTAAATGAAACCTCTGTTAATAATAATGAACAACCAGAATCAAATGAGCCACTAAAAATTTTTCCTAATGATGAGGATAATAACAATTTTGACAATCCTAACGAGTTATGATAGGATATGTAATACAAAATTCTCTTTTATAGAGAATTTTTATTTTGGGGGAAATATGCGTTTTCAAATATTTAAGCTATTTTTTGAGATTTTTGTAATTTGTATTATTTCGGCTTTTAGTTTTCCTTATTGGAAAAATATAAATGCTTCTACTATTAATTTAGATGACAGTATTGCTGGTTTGGAACCGGGACTTGAAATATATTCTGTTAATAAGAGTGAAGCTTCAATTATTACCGAAGACTCAAATTTTAAAACAAGTAATTTTATAGTTTATAATCGTTCTAATACTCAAAAAGGAGGGAAAATATTATTGAAATATGCCAAATTATCAACTTTGGATTATCAAAATTTACTAATTTTGATTAACGATAAGTCTTTTGACTTAAGCTCTTTATATTTAACTGAAAATAGAGACTATTATGTTTTTAAGATCGAAAACATTTCTTTAAAAAAATTCGCAAACTATGAATATGATATTGATTATAAAGTCAAAGAAGGGGTAGTTTACGACCAAATTCTAGGTAAATACTTTGATGCAAATATCGAAATAACCGAATATTAAAACAATATCGAAAATCGATATTGTTTTTTTGTTAGTCTATTGAATTATTGTTTCTGGTAAAATTTATAACTTGACTACAGCAGCAACAACAACAGCGAACCGGACAACGAAATAATCTAAATACACAGTTACCTATTATACTGCTCACCTCTTTCATAATAAAATATGTTATTTTCTTTTTTAAGAGTGTTCATATTTATTATTATTTGTTAATCTTCATATATTTTTATATATGAAGTAATATATGAAGTAGATATAATTGACTTTATAAGGAAAAAATGCTATTATAAAGCCCATAAAAGAGCAGGGGTGTGAACATTTTATGTATGAAGATAATAATAAAATAGAATTCGATTGGAAAGGATTTTTATTAAAGTTGGCTTTTTTAATTGTAGCCGTTGTTTTAATAATAAAATTACTTCCAATCGAAAATAAAAAAGCCTATCAAGAACAAAGTATAGAATTTCAAAATAATATGTCCACTTTAAGAACAAAAAGTAACGATTATTTTAAAGGGGATAAATTACCTAAAGATAGTAAAAAAGTAAAATTATTAGATTTAATTAATATCGGTGCTGTAAATGAACTGAAAGACGTTAAGGGTAATTCTTGTGATAAAGAAAACAGTTATGTTCAAATAACATCTAAAGATTCTAGCTATGAAATGGAAATATTCTTGATTTGTGGAGAAGAAACCGATAAATCATATGTTTATATAAATAAAGAAAAAACGGATGATATTGTAGGTACTACTACAACGACAACAACGACTACTAAGAAAAATGTTCAAACTTCTAAATCTAATAATAATCAAAATACTTCTAAATCTACTCAAACCGAAACTATTAAAGTAGTTAAAACAACTAAAGCGGCAACTAATGTATCGGTTATATTTAATTCCAACGGTGGTACAAAAATCCAAACTCAATATATTCCAATTGGTAAGACTGCTACTAGACCGACTAATCCAAAAAAATCCGGATATATATTTATCGGTTGGTATTTAGGAGATAAAGAATATAACTTTAATAACCCGGTTAACAGTAATATAGTATTAATGGCGAAATGGGTTAATAAAAATCAAACTACCACTAAAACAACTACTAAGAAAACTACCACTAAAACCACAACCAAAACAACTACTAAAAAAGCTACTCCACAATATACTGTAACTTTTGATAGTAATGGAGGTTCATATTACTCATCAGTATCAGTTAATTATGGTAATTATGTAACTAAACCAGGAAATCCAACAAAAAGCGGAGCAACTTTTTATGGTTGGTATGATGGTGATAAACTATTTGATTTTAATACAAGAATTTATAGTAATATAACATTAAAAGCCAAATATATATATACCGAAACTTATACTACTGATGTTTATAGTGCTGGTTATGGGTCTCAAATTAGTATCCCCATAGTTAAGCATACTTTAAAAATCCCTGCTGCTCTTGCTCATGATAATTATATTAATATCCGTATTAAAAAACTTCAATATACAAGAGCTTTATCAACAAATACAGATATAAATAATTTCTATAAATATCATATGTCAACATTTGATTATCAAAGCACAAATGGTGATTACTTTAATGGTATTCCTGATAATCTGGCTGCTTTTTCTAAAGTATTAATAAGTAAATCTAATTTATATGATATTTATGATCGTGGAGTAGAATGGGCCGGATACGTAAGTAATCAATGTAAAACAACTTTTAACTTTGGTGAAGGAAAAAATCTATGTATATATGGTATTATTTATCAAGTTACTTGGGAATATGAAATTATAAGATAACCGTGGTTATCTTTTTTTTACAATAAAAAATAGTTCATTTTTGAACTATTTTATAATATATGGATCTTCCTCAGTACCGGTACCACTTACAAATAAAAGATTTTTACTTAAGTGAGCTACGATCGATATACCACCGGTACTAGATGCATTTACTAAAGAAATATCATAATCTAATCGATAAGCTTTATAACTACTATCTTTATCAGCAGTTATTGTCCATGTAGATGCATCTAATTTAGCAAGATAATTATAATTTGTACAACTTCTACTGGCTATGTTAATGCAGTTTTCATCTAAGCTAGCAAAGAAATATTCATTTACTTGAATTAATCCAAACATTTGATTTTCTAGTACTTGACTGCATTCAATTGAGCCATCATTAACAGTATCATTTTCACTTCTTTTACCGATACATAAATTTTGCGGTACAAAGTATGGCTTAATATCCGGGCCAAATTTATTTTCATTGTTATATAAATCTTCTAATTTGTTTTTAATTCGACTATTAATATTATTAGTAATAAAATCATTAATTCCTGAATTAGATTTTTTTTCTAAATTATATCTATTATCCCAAGTAGTTGATGAACCACTTCGTTCAACTTCAATTATTCTTATTGTTTTATCACTGTTTATCTTAATAATTCTCCATAATTTTTCATTTATTGATATATAATTTTTAACTTTTTCACCACGATAGATATATTCATTACCTATATGATATAATCCTTCACCGGTAGTTACAACATTATTATCTTCTATTAATTTATCAGCAAAAAATACTGATTTTTTGTTACCACAAGTTAACTTCGGAGTATATAAATAATTATTATTGTTATTGGCTACTATTATTTCTCCTGTACATGTTTCTCCGGTCGTTAAAGTTATATCTTTAAAATATCCATTAGAAATAAAATATCCTGTAGTAAGTGATGTTTCTTTTCCAATATCCGGTAAAGAAGCTTCATTACGTTCATAATAATTTTGAGCTAAAGTTATTAACTTTTGTTCCAGTTCTTCAAAGGTATATTTTTTATTTTTATTACAACTACTAATTAAGGCAATTATTATAAAAAATAATACAAAACCTCCAACTACCATTATAATCATTTTTAAGATTCTTTTATCAATATTCATAGTAAAAAATCAAGCCTCCGTCATATCTAAAGTATATCAAAATAAGTTAATGAATACAATTATTTATTTTAAATTATCTGGTAATATGATATGATATTTGAGAAAGAAGGACAAGAATGGAACCAGAAGTAAAAGAAAAAAAAGTTAAGAAAATCAAACTGGAAAATATTATTATAGGTATTGTAGCAGTGCTTATAATTATTGGGTTTGGTATTTATTACTATTTAAATATTTTTAATAAAACAGAAGAAAAAAATCCAAATCAGGAAACAACAACAACTAAAATTATAGAAGAGAAAAAGGTACAAATTGTTAATCTGGAATCAAAAACCAGACCATATGCAGTAATGATCAATAATATTGGCACTGCAAGGTCACTACAAAGTGGATTACAAGATGCTTTTATCATATACGAAATAATAGTTGAAGCTGGAATTACCCGTTACTTAGCTTTATTTCAAGATGTAAACGTTGAAAGAATAGGTTCAGTAAGAAGTGTCCGCCATTATTATTTAGACTATGTTTTGGAAAATGATGCTTTTTTAGCTCATAATGGTCAATCTCCTCAAGCAGGCAGTGATTTTTCCCGTTTAGGAATAGATCGTATTGAAGTTAATAATACCAAAACCGGATGGCGAGATAAAACTTTAAAAGTATCAAGTGAACATACGTTATTTACCAGTACTGAAAAATTAGCTAATGGTATTGGAAATAAAAGAACTGAAAGAAATAAAGATTATTTATTAAAATATAGTGTTGAACCTGTTGATTTTAGTACAAAAGAAAATGTTATTGATGCTAAAAATGTTTCTGTAGAATACTCTAGTACAATAACTTCCTCTTATGAATATGATGAAGAAGCCAAAGTTTATAAAAGATTTGTTAATGGCAAAATTCATAAAGATTATGTAACTGGTAATCAATATACCTTTAAAAACATTATTGTTTATGATGTTGCCAACTACAATCTTAATGATGCTGAAAATAAAGGGCGTCAAGGTATAGATAATATTGGTTCTGGAAAAGGTTATTATATTTCTGAAGGAAAAGCTGTTCCTATTACTTGGAGTAAAACATCACGTTCAGCTCAAACGATCTATAAATTTGAAAATGGTGAAAAATTAATAGTAAATGACGGTAATACTTTTATTCAAATCCAACCTAAAATTAAAAAATTAACAATTAATTAATGAAATAAACCTTTAGTTCATATAATTAGTTAAGGTAAGATAGAAAGGGAGGAATATATGCTAGACTTTATTAAAGATCATTATTTAATTATTATGATTGTATTATTATTTTTAATATTTGCTTTAATAGGTTACATAATTGATACAATCAAAAATAAGAAAAGAAATGAACAAATAAAAGAAACAACTTTAGAGAGTACAGAGGAAATAGGTGAGCCGGAGGCAGAAACAGAAATTAATGAAGAAGTTTCAAAGGAAGCAGAACTACCGGTAGAAGAAACAGAAGAAGATATTAAAAAAATGGTTCCAGAAGTAGAAGAAACCGAACCTGAAACAGAAGAAGATAAGCAAAAAGATAGTAATTAAAAATTATTATCTTTTTTTTGACAAAATGAGCTAAAAGTTGCCAAATTTTTCCATTGATTTAAAAAAGAAAAGTAACCTATAATTGAAAATAG
Source organism: Mollicutes bacterium (assembly GCA_012520055.1). GTDB lineage: Bacteria > Bacillota_I > Bacilli_A > RF39 > UBA660 > DUUS01. The sequence goes on along the minus strand of JAAYPA010000029.1, from coordinate 27,751 downwards.
GTGAAGCTTAGTGAAAGGTAGCACAATACTTTTTGTGAGCTGTATAATAGTAGTTTTGTTAATTACAATAGGCATATCTTATGCCTATTTTACAGCTCAGTTTACAGGTGGTGAAGAAACAGATACTATTACTGTAACCGGTGGTAGAATGAATATCGTTTATAATGGTGGTGCAGACATCAATATAAGTAATATTATTCCAGATAATAATCCAGCTGCTATTAAGACATTTACTGTTACTGGGAATAATAATACTGTTATTGAAATGGGTTACAAAATAAGTTTAGTAGTAGAATACAATGATTTTAGTGAAGAAGCAATAAAGTATAAGCTTATTAGTACTAATATTGATAATAATGGTACTGTTGCTCCTAATATTGATATGACAAATATTGGTACGGGAGCAAAAACAATTGAATTAGGAACAGGTACATTTGATGTACCAACAGAAGGAGATAAAGCCCATACATATCGATTAGAAATCTATTTTCCTAATCAAGAGTATAACCAAAATATTGATCAAGAAAAAAACTTAAATGCTTTTATTAAAACTGAAAGCAATCTTGATCCATAAGACTAATATATGGAGGAACTTGTAGCAATGAAAACTGTACATCATATTCTGGTTATAATATAGGAACATCGGCTTTTAGTACCAATATAAATGATGCTAAATATTTAGGATACATGTACGGAGGAGCCTTTGGCTCTGCTTCAACATCAAGAGAAGGTGCAGTAATAAATGAAACATCTTCAACTATTAAATCCTTTTTAGATAGTTGGTATCAAACTAATTTTTCTGGTAAAGATCTGGAAAATCTAATCGTTGATAATTTATTTTGTAATGACAGACAATTAAGTAGTGAAGTAGGAGGAACTCCTACCGGACCAGGTTATGGAAGATTAGATAGATATACTACTTATGCCGAATATCACCGTTTATATTCATATAAAAATCCAACCTTAAAATGTGGTCTAAAAAATGATCGTTTTACAAAAAGTGATATAAAGATTGGAAATAGAGCTTTGACTTATTCGGTAGGACTTCTAACGGCTGACGAAGCGTCTATGGTAGGCCTTCTTCTTAGCACTAATAATAATTCTAATTATCTATTTTTAGAAAGTCCTTTCTGGTTATTAACACCATTTTATATGAATGATCATAACGAAATTAATGCATTTGCTGTTCATTTAACTGGGTATTTTACTTATGTTGCTACGAATAATATTTATGGAGTAAGACCAGTAATATCTATAAGAGGAGATATTACGGTAACTGGTGATGGTAGTAATGCTAACCCATTTAAGCTTTTATAGTACTTAATAAAAAAATACTTAATAAAGTTTTTTTATGACAAATTTCTATCATTGATATAGATATAATTTTAATAGAATAGAGGTCAGAATATGAAGAAAAACACAGCGCTACTATTATCGTTTATAGTGGTAACATTAATAGTTACGATTGGTATATCATTTGCATATTTTACAGCGCAATTTACCGGTGGAGAAACAACTGATACAATTACGGTCACAGGTGGTAGAATGAATATTACTTATGATGGTGGACCGAACATCAATATAGCTAATATTATTCCGGATAATAGTCCAGCTGCTATTAAGACATTCACGGTAACTGGAAATAATAATACGGAAATACCAATGGGATATAAATTAAGTTTAGTAGTAGAAGCAAATGATTTTAGTGAAGAAGCATTAAAATATAAGCTTAATGGTACTAATACTGATAATAATGGTACTGTTGCTCCTAATATTGATATGACAAATATTGGTACGGGAACAAAAACTATTGAACTAGGTACAGCTACATTTGATGTGCCAACCGGAGGTAATAAAATTCACACTTATAGATTAGAAATATATTTTCCTAACCAAGAATATAATCAAAATATTGATCAAGAGAAAACCTTTGGTGCTTATGTATTAATTGAAAATTATACTGCACCTCAAAATATATCACTTCATGATGCTATCTTGGCTCAAGGTGGTGGAGCAGCTACCATTGAATCAAAAGGAAATCCTAATTTTACTCAAATAGCTACTTCAACTGATACAGGTTTATATGCCAGTTTAGATGAATATGGAACTTCATATTATTATCGAGGACAAAAAGATTTATTAAATAACAATGTTATTTGGGGAGGTTTTCAGTGGAAAATTATCCGTATTAATGGAGATGGATCCATAAGACTTTTATATAATGGAACAGAAGAAGAATTCAATATAATGGGTTATGTAAATAGTACAGGTCTAAATACACAGATTGGTACATCAACTTGGAATTCAGCTGGAGGAGATAATAAATATATTGGATATATGTATGGTGGAACATCAGGAGTATCTTCGAGCTCAAGAGAAGAAGTGATATTGAATGAAACAAATTCAAATATCAAAACATATTTAGAAACATGGTATCAAAATAGTATTTTAGGTAAATCATATGAATCACAAGTAGCAGATAATTTATTTTGTAATAACCGTACTTTATTAAGCGGACAAGGTTATGGAGTTTATAATTCAAATTATGGAGAATATTATAATTTATCTTCTAAATTACCTTCTTTAAAATGTCCAGATAAAAATGATCGTTTTACTAAAGAAGATACGGAAGTCGGTAATGGTAATTTAGAGTATCCGATTGGGCTTGTTACAAATTCGGAATTAATATTTGGTGGATTAGCAGAAGCTCAAGTTGGAACATCAATTTATTTAACAACAAATCAAAATTTTTGGACTTTTTCACCCTATAATTTTTATTATCCAAATCCGACTGTTATTTATCTAAATGATTATGGTTCTATATCTAGTAATGGCGTTTCCGGCAGTCTTGGTGTTAGACCTGTATTATCTATTAAAGGCAATGTAAGAGTAACAGGTGATGGTAGTATGAACAATCCATTTAAAGCAATATAAGACATTTTTAATGTCTTTTTTTTAATTTAAAAAGGAAACTAATCATAAAATTAAATGACTTAGGTGTAGTAATTTGATTATAGATTTGATATAATACTTATGCTACTAAGGAGTGATAAAAACATGACATTAATGTCAATGTGGGGGATAATAACAAAGATAATAGACATCGGTATTGTTTGGTTGATGTTTTATTATTTACTTAAAAATTTACGTAATAACGTAAAGTTAGTCCTAATTTTTAAAGGAGTAGCAATCATTGTAGTTATAAAGATTTTTAGTAATTTATTAAATTTATATACTATCGGTTTACTACTTGAATATGTTATTTCTTGGGGACCTTTAGCTTTAATTATTATATTTCAACCGGAAATTAGAGCTGTCCTTGAATCAATTGGCCGTAGTCAGCTTCTGGGACGTCATAAAGTACTTACAGTTGATGAACGGGAAAAAGTGGTTTATGAAATAATGAATGCGATTGAATATTTAAAAAGAAATCGTATCGGAGCTTTAATAGTTGTTGAGAGAAACATTTCCTTGCAAGAATATATCGCACCTGCTCAAAAAATATATGCAGATATTACTGCACCACTACTTGAAGCTATTTTTATGCCACCAAATCCTCTTCATGATGGAGGAGTTATTATTCAAGGTGATAGACTAACTTGTGCTGGTGCAGTGTTTAAAACCAGTATGAATCCTAATATTAATAAAAAATTGGGAACACGTCACCGTGCTGCTTTAGGCATAGCCGAAGAAACTGACGCTATAGCTTTAATTGTTTCAGAAGAAACCGGTCGTATCAGTGTTGCCGTAGATAGTAATTTGCATTATAATTTGACATTAGAAGAATTTAAAATATTGTTACTTGATGAATTAAAACCAAAAATGGAAGTCTTCTATGATGCCGATGAATATGATGAAGAAGATAAAGAAGGTGATCAAGATGAGTAAAATTTTCAAACCTTTCATAGCTTTCTTTAAAGGAATTTATAAATTAATTGATAAATTAATTGTTATCCCGATTAGTCGAATTATTTATCGCGTTAGTGAGATATCCAAAAACAATAGTGGCCGTTTTGAAAAGATTTTAAATCGTCCTAATATTTTAATATATGTTTCTTTATTTTCAGCTATTATTATCTTTTTACTTATTGATACCAAAGCTATCAATTTAGTAACTGAAGAAGCAGAAATAATATCCGGACAACCTATAAAAATTATTTATAACGAAGAAGCTTATGTCGTTGAAGGTGTACCGGAAAGTGTTGATATTACTTTAATTGGTCGTAAAAGTGATTTATATTTAGCTAAACAATTAGGAGAACATGAAGTAGTTTTAGATTTAAGTGGTTATTCTACCGGTCAATATAAAGTTAAGTTAAAATATAATCATAATATTGAGTCAGTTAATTATAAACTCGATCCAAGTACTTTAACTATTAAAATAAGTGAAAAGGTAAGTGCTGTTAAATCTCTTACTTATGATTTACTAAATAAAGATAAATTAGATAGTAAATTATCCATTAAAAATGTTCAGTTAGATCGTAATGAAGTTATTGTTAAAGGGTCAGCCGAAGCATTAGATACTGTTGCTAGTGTAAGAGCTTTAATAGATTTAAAAGCAGCTAATTTAACTGAAAAAGGAACATTTACGATCGATTCCATAGCACTTGTTGCTTATGATAATAATGGTGTTAAAATTAATAATGTAGAAATTGTTCCAAGTAAACTTAGTGCCTCAGTTGAAGTAGATTCTTATTATGCTGAATTACCAATTAAAATTGTTACTACCGGAATGCCAACTGTAGGATATGCTATTTCCAGTGCTGTATCATCTATATCTAAAGTAGGTGTTTATGGAGATCAAAATGCTATTGAAAGTTTATCTTATATTGAAGCAGTTATCGACATTGATGGATTAAGCACTAACAAAAATTTCAATGTGACTTTGACTAAACCGGCAGGAGTCAGATATATGAGTGAAACTACCATGACAATTAATGTTACAATGGATCAAGAAATCAGCAGAGAATTTAGTAACATTAAAATTGAATCAATTAATTTAGGAAATAACTATACTGTTAATGCCTTAAGTGAAAGTGATAGTGAAATATCGGTTGTAGCTAAAGGTGTAGCTACTGTTCTAAATAACATTGATATGTCAATGATAAAAGCTCAGATTGATTTAAGTGGTTACGGTATAGGTACTCATGAAGTACCGGTTAAGGTATCAATTGATGATATTCGAATTAATCTAATACCAAAAGTTACTACCGTAAAGATTAGAATCATGGCAAAAAGTAGTTAAAACTACTTTTTTTCATGTTTTTGTGATATATTATACTAGGGTGTACATATGAAGAATAAAGGATTTACATTAGTAGAAGTAATATCAGTTATTATAATTCTATCGGGAATCATATTAATTGCTATTCCCAGTTATAATACGGCTTCATATGCTATTCGCAAAAGTAGTTATGAGAATAAAATTAATGTTATTAACTCTGCTATGCTAAAGTTTGCTAAATTACATTTAATCGATGATATAAAACCAGCTGGACAAACTTGTACCAATCAGCTTAATTGTTGCAAAGAATATGATTTGTATCAGTTTTTATTAACATATGGCGTATATCCTGCTGAAGAAACTGTAAATGGTGAGAGTATTGTTATTGATCCACTTACTAATGAAAAATTAAATGGTTGTGTTCGTTTAACTTATGATGTTAGTTCTTTGAGTCTAAAAGCTGAGTTTGTTAAAGACCGAATAATTAATGCAGCATCAGATACATGTAAAGGATGATAAGATGAAAAAAATATTAATGGTTATACTAGATGGTTTTGGATTAAGAGAAGATGAAAAAGGGAATGCTATTAAAATGGCTAATATGGAATATTTTAATAGTTTATGGAATGATTATCCTCATAGTACTTTGGAAGCTTCTGAAGAAGCAGTTGGACTTCCGGAAAATCAGTTTGGTAATAGTGAAGTAGGACATGCAGCTATTGGTTTAGGTCATAAAGTTAAACAAAGAATAACCGTAGTTCATGAAGAAGTAAGTAATGAGAAATTCTATGAAAATGAAGTTATAAATGACTTAGTAAATCATGTTGTTACTAATGATTCTTGTTTACATCTAATGGGTTTAGTCTCTGATGGTGGTGTTCATAGTCATCTTGATTATATTTTAAAATTGATACCCATTCTAAAAAATAAAGGTGTAAAAAAACTAGCATTTCATGCCATAACTGATGGAAGAGATACTGATCGTAATAAAAGTCTTACTTATCTTAATGAATTACAAAAAGTGTTTAAAGAAAATGATTTAGGTTTTTTAGCATCAGTTTGTGGTAGATATTATGCCATGGATAGAGATAATAAATACGACCGAACTTTAGCATATTATAATATGATAGTCGGAGATGCGGGTCTTAATATTTTAAGCTTGGAAACAGCTATCAGAAATTGTTATTTAAGAAATATTTATGATGAACATATTCCTCCTTTAAAATTACCGGGATTTACTAAATTTGAGGAACATGATGCCTTATTATGGTTAAATTTCAGACAAGATCGAGCAAGACAAATTTTAAATGCCATAACTAATCCCGAATTTGAAGGATTTAGAAATAAAATTATTAATAATTTTAAAGTATATACTTTATTTGCCCAAGATGATATAGAGAATGTTACTCCTTTATTTACATATGATGAAGAAAGCTTATATCCGATAGGTGAATATTTTGCTGACTTAGGTCTAACACAAGCCAGAATTGCCGAGACAGAAAAATATGCCCATGTTACTAAGTTCTTTAATGCGGAAAAAAATTCTAAATTTAAAGGACAAGATAATTTCTTAATATCTAGTCCAAAGGTAAGTACCTATGATCAAACACCAATGATGAGTGCCCCAGAAGTTACTAAAGAGGCTATCAAATGTTTAGAAAAAGATTATGATTTTATTTTAGTAAATTATGCTAATCCTGATATGGTAGGCCATACCGGTAATCTGGAAGCAACTATTAAGGCTCTACAAGGGTTGGATCAAGAATTACAAAAATTAGTTCAATCTGCAGAAGATAATTTCTATAAAGTAATAATCCTAGCCGATCATGGTAATGCCGATACTATGTTAGATGAAAACAATAATATTGTAACAACCCATTCTTTAAATCCAGTTCCTTTTATAATTTTAGATAAACATATATTATTAAAAGGAAAAGGAGAACTAATCAATGTAGCTCCAACCTTATTGCATTATATGGATATAGCAATTCCAAAGAGTATGAAGGAATCTAAATCATTAATTATTGAAGATGTTTAAAAGTAGTGATTACTTTATTAAGTTTTTTCATATAATATGGGTTCGTTAACAATTTGTATAAATAGAATACTAATATTACCAAGTGGTAAAATTTTCATTACGATATAGATATTGGTTTATTATGAAAAATAAATACTCAAGATATTTAAAAAATGTATAACATGAAGTTGTAATATAAAAGTGTACATAAAACGAAGTATATGCTTTTATTTTACAACTTTAAAGACTACATTTTTTTATTTTTTACTAGGAAATATTTCTTCTACAACATCAGTCAATGTTTCTTTAGGTTTTTGACTTTCTTTAACTTTTTCAATAGCTTTTTCAAATAATCTGACATGGACTTCTTCATCTAAAATGATTCTTTCTAAAATACCAATGATATAAGGATCTTGAATTTGAGATATCGTTTTTTTATAGTTAGTTATGGCATCTAATTCATTTTGTAAATCAGCTTCAAGTTGTTCTAAAATATTATTTCCATATGTAATATATTCAGCTGTCCAGTAATTATCCTGGGCATAATATTTAGGATCTCCACCTAACATTTTTATTATTTTACCTAAAATATCTAAATGAATTGTTTCCACTGTCGAAATATTTCTTAACATATTAGCTATTTCCTGATCTACTTCTTCATTTACCAAGTAATGATAAAAATATTGAGATAAAGAAGTAAACTCACTAATAAATCCTGCATAGCCGTTCATAAGCAAAGAAGCATATACAAGATTTTTTTCTTTTACTTTTATTGGTGGAAAAGGTAATTCACTATGATAAGCGCTTAAATTATTATTCATAAATTCTCCTTTTATTAAATCATATAAATTTTAATTAAAAAAATGAGTGTAAAGTATATTTTTTCCGGATAATAAAAAAAGTATTTAAAGTTAATTTATTATATAATAATAATAGGTGATCCTATGGACTACAATATATTAAGAGAGAATGACATCAGAGGAATATTTCCTGATCAAATAAATGAAGAAGTAGCATATATCGTTGGTCAAGCTTTTGGGACTTATTTATTAACAAAAAAGAAAAATATTTGCCAAATTGGTTATGATAATCGTTTAAGTAGTGAAACACTTCATAATAAATTAATTGAAGGTATTTTAAGTACAGGAGTAAATATTGTAAATATAGGACTATGTACAACACCATTATTTAATTTTTCAGCTCATAGTTTGGATATTCCCTTTGGGATTATGATTACAGCCAGTCATAATCCATCTCATCATAATGGATTTAAAATATTTGGAGAAAATTTTACTCATTTAGAACAAGAAGAATTACAAGTGTTTTATAATTTTATTAAAAATGGTACCTTTAGTACAGGTAATGGTAGTGTTACCGAATCAAATTTGAAAGAAGAATATATTCAGATGTTAATTTCCAAAGCAGAAGTTAATCCGAATTTAAAAGTAGTAATTGATACAGGTAACGGAACTCCTTCTATTTTAATAAAGGAAGTATTTGATAAATTATTTAAAAACGTTATATATTTGAATGAAATCAGTGATGGGGTTTTTCCGGTTCACAATCCGGATCCTAATGAACCTTCAAACTTACAAGAATTAATTAATCATGTTTTAGAATTAAAAGCAGATATCGGTTTAGCTTTTGATGGAGATGGAGATCGTTTAGGAGTCGTAGATGAAAAAGGAAATATTGTACCTACTGACACTTTAATCGGAATATATGCTGAGAATTTTATACCTAAATTAAATAATAAAAACGTTATTATTGATGTAAAATGTTCGGCAGGGTTGTCTAAGGAAATTGAGAGAATTGGTGGTAAACCAATAATGCTCAAAAATGGCTCAGCTTATTTAGAAAATGAAATGATTAATCAAAACTGTTTAATTGGTGGAGAATATTCCGGACATGTCTTCTTCAGAGATGATTTCGATGGTTATGATGATGGCATTTATGCCAGTATTAGATTATTAAACATTATTTCTGAAACAAATAAAAAATGTTCACAGTTATATGAACATTTTGAAAAATATTATAATACTCCAGAAATTAAAATAGATGTCGATGATGATAAAAAGTGGGACCTCGTAGAAAAAATTAAAGACTATGCTTTAAAAAAATATAAGGATGTATTAACTATCGATGGGGTTAGAGTAAATTATCCTGATGGTTTTGCTTTAATAAGAGGTAGCAATACTAGTTCTTATATTACTTTACGTTTTGAAGCTCAAAATGAAGAAGAATTGGATTTAAGAAAAAGAGAATTTATTAATTTGATTGAATACTATAAAAAGAACTGAGGATTATTGGATTTTAAATAATCCTTTTTTTCTGGAATATTTTGAGTATTTTGATTTTTATTGGTTGGATTATTTCTATTATTGTTTTGTTTTATTAAATTATAAGCTTTCCGAGCATTATTAATAAGAGGTCTCGTTTGTTGCCATAAAGGAATAATTTCTCTGGCTACACCTAAAGTTTTTGATATTCCTGTTAAGAAAGTATTTAAGGAAAAATTAGGAGTTCCGTACATAAAGAATCACCTATAATAATTATATGTCTAAAAAACAAAAATGTTTAATATCATTTTTTTTTATGCTATAATGTTTCTAGAATAGGAAAAGGAGGTTTAAATTAATGGCAACGCAAGAAGTAAAATCTAGTTCATTAATTAAAATTTTAAAACTTCCTTTTATAGTTTTAATGTACTTTTTTATAGGTTGTTACTATGTTTTTTATGGAGTAGTATCACCAATTCGTATCTTTTTTAAAGTCTTAGGTGATACTATTTTTAAAATCTATAAAAAACAAGAAGATAAAAAAATCAAATTAGAAGATATAGCTCCCAATGAAGCAGTTAATTTAAATAATGAAGAAATAGAAGTAGAGGAAGAAGAACAAGAGGAAGAAAAACCTCAAAAGCCAAATCGATTAAAAGAATTTTATAATAATTTATCATTTGTAAAAAAACAAAGAGAAAAAGAAGAAAAAATCAGAGAAGCTTTATTATCTTCCTTACAAGAAGATACCGGTCGTAATGAAAAACCGGTAACATATCGTTATACAGCTATTAATAGTGAAGGTCAAAAAGAAGTAAATACTTTTATAGCGTATTCTAAAATAGAAGTTTATACATATTTGGAAAATGAAAAATATAAAGTACTTAAGATAGAAACTTCTAAATTAATCGAATTTCTATATGGACCGACTTCTTTTAATGCCGGAAAATTTAACAATAAAGATTTAATTTTTTGGCTTACTCAATTATCAACTTATATTAAATCTGGTATTCCACTTACTGATTCAATGCGAATCTTAAGTAAACAAATGAGTAAAGATGCCGGCAAAAAAAGAATTTTTGATTCGATAATTTATAATTTAACTTTAGGAGAATCTTTTTCATCAGCTTTAGAAAAACAGAACAATGTATTTCCTAAATTATTGGTAAATATGATTAAAGCCGCTGAAGCAACTGGTGAACTTGAACAAACTTTAGATGAAATGGCTAATTACTATGATGATATTGAAATAACTAGAAAACAAATGATTACGGCTATGAGTTATCCATTAATCATTATGGCTTTTTCTTTAATTGTTGTTATTTTTATTTTATTATTTGTTATTCCTAAATTTGAAGAGGTATATCAATCAGCTGGAGCAGAACTTAATCAGTTTACATTATTAATTTTAAATACCAGTAAATATTTGGAAGGTAATATAATATATATTGTATTATTCTTAATATTGGCTATTTTTGGAATAACTATTTTATATCGCCGAATTAAAGCTTTTAGACATCTTATCCAAAAAATATTAATGCGTTTACCTATAATTGGTAAGATAATTATTTATAAAGAAATGACTATTTTTGCAAAAACGTTTTCATCTTTATTAAAAAATAATGTTTTTATTACCCAAAGTATTTCTATTTTAACTAATATTACCAATAATGAAATATATAAAGAAATAATGCTTGAGACTATTCAAAATATTGCTAAAGGTGATAAAATAAGTCAGGCTTTTAAAAATCACTGGGCAGTTCCGGATGTAGCATATTATATGATCGTTACCGGTGAATCAACCGGAGAACTAGCCGAAATGATGAGCAGAGTAGCTAATTACTATCAAAATAGTCATAAAGCAATTATTAATAGTATGAAAAGCTTTATAGAACCGGTAATGATTATCTTCTTAGCTGTTGTAGTTGGTGGTATTGTTATGGCTGTAATCCTACCAATGTTCAATTTATATGCTCAAATTCAAACATAGGGGGTAATTATGGGAGTATTAATATTTATTATTGGTTTAATATTAGGATCATTTTATAATGTGGTAGGTTTAAGATTACCCAATAAAAATTCAATAATTAAACCGGGTAGTCACTGTTTAAAATGTAATCATAAATTAGCTTGGTGGGAAAATATACCTGTCATTTCCTATATATTTTTAAAAGGAAGATGTAAATCCTGTAAAGAAAAAATATCTTTTATGTATCCGGGAATGGAATTACTGACAGCGCTTCTTTTTACCATTAGTTATAAATTATTTGGGTTCAGTTATGAGTTCTATATATCATTAGTTCTAGCAAGTTTAGTAGTTTTAATATTTATTACGGACTCTAAATATATGATTATTTTAGATGAAGTACTTATTGCTGGTGGAGTATTAATAACTGTTATTGAGATTATTTATCAGGGAATTGATAAAACACTTATTAGTTTAGGCTATGGATTAGTTATCTTTATCTTTGTTTATGTCTTAATGTTGATAGGCAATTTCTTATTTAAAAAAGAATCTTTAGGTGGAGGAGATATTAAATTATCCTTTTTAGCCGGGATGGTTTTAGGAGTTCCGGTAGGATTATTTTATGTCATGTTTGCTTCCTTTTTAGCTTTTCCTTACGCTGTATATATTTCGATTAAAAATGAAGATGGCATGCTTCCTTTTGGGCCTTTTTTAGTAACTAGTTTGTTTATATGTTTTTGTAACTCAAATATGATTTTAGAGTTCTTACAAGCTTTATTTAAAGTCACATAAAATGCTTATCAAAAGCATTTTTTTTATTTTAAAACATAAGTTTAAATGTGATGCTATGAAAAGAATTTTACTACTTTTAATCTTATTTATACCTTTAAATGTTAAGGCGATTTCGGCTTCTGCCTATATTGTTATGGATACGGATAATAATCGGGTTTTAGAAGGAAGTAATATCCATACTCCTTATCTTATTGCTTCAACAACTAAAATAATGACAGCTATGGTAGTAATTAATAATTCTGATTTACAAGAGATGGTTACCATAGGTGAAGAAGTATTAAAAAGCTATGGTAGTGGTATTTATGTTGAAGTAGGTGAAAAAATAAAAGTTGAAGATCTTTTATATGGGCTAATGCTTAGGAGTGGTAATGATGCTGCTATGGCCCTTGCCAAACATGTGGGAGGATCAATGGAGGGTTTTGTTTTATTAATGAATGAAACAGCTAAATCTTTAGGTATGGAAAATACAATTTTTTTAAATAATCATGGTTTAGAAGAAAAAGGTAATGTAGGTAATAAATCTTCGGTTTATGATATGGGAGTACTGTCTGGTTATGCTATTAAAAATCATGTTTTTCAAAAAATTACTTCTACTAAAAAATATCAAGTAACTACTAATTATAAAACCTATATATGGCATAATAAAAATCGTTTACTTAATACTTATGAATATTGTACCGGGGGAAAGACAGGTTTTACGGAACTGGCTAGAAGAACTTTAGTTACAACTGCTTCTAAAGATAATATGAATTTAACAGTTGTAACTTTTAAAGATGGTAATGATTTTAAAGATCATGAAGATTTATATAATAAATATTTTGAAAGTTATAAAAATTATATATTGGTAAAAAAAGGTTTTATTGAAACTAAATATACTAATACCTATATCAAAAATGATATTAAAATGACTTTATCGAAAAATGAATTAAAAAAAGTTAATTTAAAAATCAATTATTATGAGGAAAATGTTACTAATGTTATTGGAGAAGTGGAAGTTATTTTAAATGGTAAAACTTATCATCAAGAAAAAATATTTAAAGAAGAAGTAAAACTTAAAAAAAAATTAACTTTATGGCAAAAAATAAAAAGGATGTTTGGTTTAAATGGTTAACATTATTTGGGGAGTATTTATTTTAGTTGGAATAGTTTATAGCTTAATTAATGGTAACATTATGGAAATAAATAATGTTATTTTACAAAGTGGGAAAGATGGTTTTAATTTAATAAAAGAAATAGCACCTCTTTTAGTTATTTGGATGGGACTAATGAGAATTGCAGAAACAAGTGGCTTAATCAAAAGAATTGCCGAAATCATGACTCCTATATTATCAAAACTATTTCCTAAAATACCTAAAGGACATGAATCAATTGGTTATATTGCCAGTAATGTTGCCGTTAATATGGCCGGACTAGATTCAGCTGCCACACCTTTTGGTTTAAAGGCAATGGAAAAATTACAGGAATTAAATACCGATAAAAAAAGAGCAACAACTTCCATGATTACATTTTTAGTTTTAAATACGGCAGGTGTAACTCTTATTCCTACAACTATTATTTCTTTGAGAATGATGTATGGCAGTGAAAATCCAACTATTGTCATTCCGGCTTGTTTAATTGCTACTTTATCTGCTCAAATTGGAGGTTTAACTTTAGATTATTTGATAAGGAGAAAAAATGGCAACAGTTAGTTTTATAGCTCTACCTCTTTTAGTATTTTTTATTGTCTTTTATGGTTTTAAGAAAAAAATAAATATATATGATGAATTTTTAATCGGTGCTAAGAATGGTCTATCTATGACTGTTAAAATTCTTCCTAATATTGTTGGTATGTTATTTGCCATCAATATTTTAATAAAAAGTAATCTTATTCATGATTTGTTTAAATTTTTACAACCATTTTTAGAAAATTTGGGATTATCATCAGATATATTACCAATGTGTTTTTTAAGAAGTATATCTGGATCAAGTACTTTGGCTATTATGTCAAATATTTTTAAAGAATATGGTCCTGACTCAACTATGGGATTACTTGCTAGTGTCATTCAAGGTTCATCAGATACCACCCTATATGTTATAGCACTTTATTATGCCAGTGTTGGTATAAATAAAAATAGGTATGCTTTATCTGTGGGTTTATTTTCCGATTTATGTGGAATAATTGTCTCCTTTTTACTGGTATACTTATTTTTCTAATTATGTTAAAATTAACTGGGTGATTATCATTGGAACGTTTACAAAAAGTCATAGCTGAATCGGGATATACATCTAGAAGAAAAGCTGAGGAATTAATTGTTCAAGGAAAAGTATATGTTAATGGGGAAAAAGTAACAACTTTAGGTACTAAAGTATCACCTAGTGATATTATAACCGTTGATGGAGTAACCTTACGTAAAGAAGATAAGGTTTATTATTTATTAAATAAACCAAGAGGTATAGTTACTACCAACAGTGATGAAAAGGGAAGAAAAACCGTTATAGATTTAATAGAAACCGATAAAAGAATATATCCAGTCGGCAGACTAGATTACGATACTACCGGACTGCTTATTTTGACTAATGATGGAGAATTATCTAATATTTTAATGCATCCCAGTAATCATGTTGAAAAGAAATATATAGTTAAATTAAATAAAGCTTTTGCAATAGATGATTATCATAAATTAAAAAAAGGTATAGTGATTGATGGAATTAAATGTACTCCAACCAGAGTAAAAATTAAAAAAAATGATTTAAATAAAGATTCTTCCATCGTAGAAGTATCTATCATCGAAGGCAGAAATCATA
The DNA here is from genome assembly GCA_012520055.1 of Mollicutes bacterium. Taxonomy (GTDB): domain Bacteria; phylum Bacillota_I; class Bacilli_A; order RF39; family UBA660; genus DUUS01. The sequence goes on along the minus strand of JAAYPA010000029.1, from coordinate 12,689 downwards.
TTATTAAAAATATTTTTGCAAAAATGGGATACTTAGTAGATAAATTAAGTAGAGTAGAATATGGTTTTTTAACCTTAGACAATCTTAAAAGTGGAGACTATAGAGAACTTTCAATAAAGGAAGTAAAGAAATTATATGCCTATAAAGTTAACAACTGAAAAACTAGATTATTTTGGTAGAGGAATAGCCTATCTGGATAAAAAGATTATTTTTATTGAAAACGCTTTACCAGGTGAAGAAGTCTTAATTGAAATAACTAAAGAAAAAAAGAGTTTTGCCGAAGGAAAAGTTATAGATTACTTAACTACAAGTCCGGAGAGAGTTATACCAAAGTGTCCTTACTATGAAGAATGTGGTGGATGTAATTTATCTCATTTTAAAGAACAATTACATTTTAAAAAAACAGAGTTTGTAAGTCTTATTAAAAGTAATTGTCATTTAGATGTCAATCCAATAGTTATTGAAAGTCCTAAAAATTATTATTACCGAAATAAAGTAACTTTAAAGATTGAGAATTATAAATGGGGATATTATGAAAATCAAAGTCATCAATTTGTTTCTATCAATCAATGTTTAATAGCAAAAGAATCCATTAATAAAATTATTAAAAGACAAGACTTATTTAAAATAGCAACCGGTGAAATAGTAATACGTTCTAACTATAATGATGAAATATTAATTAGTATAAATACAGAATCTAAATATGAAGTAGATATTGAAGAATTAAAAAAAGATAATAGATTATTAGGTATAATAATCAATGATAAAATATATTATGGACAAGATTCCTTTATTGAATTTATCGATAATTATTTATTTAAAGTATCTATTAATTCATTTTTTCAAGTAAATATAGATATTTTAAAAGAAATATTTAAAATATTATCTAAAACAAATACCACAAATATGATAGATTTATATTGTGGAGTAGGTGTTTTAGGTACCGTTATAAATAAAGAAAAACTATATGGTATAGAAAATTCTTATTCATCTATTAAAGATGCTTTGTTAAATGCTAAAATGAATAAGCAAGAAAATAATTATTATCTTTTAGGAGATAGTTCTAAGATAAGTGAAATTAAAGATAACATAGATTTAATTATTGTAGATCCTCCGAGAAGTGGAATCAATAAGAAAACTATGGAACATATATTAAATTTAAATGTAGGCAGTATAATATATATGTCATGTAATCCTCATACCTTATCAAGAGATTTAAAAAAACTAAAAGATAAATACTGTATAAAAGAATGTTATTTATTTGACATGTTTCCTCAAACTTATCATTTTGAAACAATTTGTATTTTGACAAAAAAATAATAGACCTATTTAATTTTGCACTTAATATAATAGAAGAAAGGGTCCACTTTGTGGAAAAGGTGTTTAATTATGCAAGATAATTATGTTAATCCCGGTGATATAGGAAAAAGAGAAGAAACTATATTACCTAGAAATGAACAAAGACATCAAGAATTAATCCTTTATTTATTGGATTTATTAAAAACAAATGATATTAATATTCCAGATGAGAATTTGAAAGATTACTTAATCAAAAGATTTTTTGATGCAGAATTAACTGAAGAAAAAGACATGAATGTTTATATGAAAAATAATAATATTCATCTTTCAGTAATCAGTTATTTAAATGAACTACGAATATCAAATAATATAGAGATTACCGATGAAATTCAAAAGGACTATTTATCAAATATTAATGAATATGATAGTCAGTGGGAAGATTACAGAAATAAATAGGTTATATTAATTGGAGGAAACATGAAAATAGCTATTATTTATTATTCTGAGCATCATGGTAATACTAAAAAAGTATTAGATGCCATTAAAGATATGGCTGATGTAACTCTATTTGATGTTAAAAAAATAAAAGAAAAAGATTTAATTAAATATGATGTAATTGGCTTTGCCTCCGGTATTTATCATACTAAATACCATAAAGATATTTTAGAATTTGCCGAAGATTATTTACCTCATTCCCAAAATGTATTTTTAATCTATACCTATGGTGTTAAAGCTAATTACACGAAAGAAATGAAAAAGATCTTTAAAGATAAATCATGTAAATTATTAGGATCGTTTGGTTGTAGAGGATTTGATACATATGGACCACTTAAATATATTGGTGGTATAGCTAAAAAACATCCTAATGATAAAGATTTAAATAAGGCAAGAGAGTATTTTAGAAAAATTATCCAATAGACTCATAGAAATAAATCAACAAAGGACGTGTTTTATGAATAAACCTATATTTGGAGTAGCAGGGTTTCCTATAAATTTTTTTGCTACTCCGTATGGTAAAAAAAGAGAAAATATTTTTAAATGGTTGAAGGAACTTGATTTAGATGCGATGGAAATCCAATGTACTTACGGAATACGTATGAAAAAAGATCAAGCCGTGTTATACCGTGATTTAGCCAAACAATATGGGATTACTTTAACTATGCATGCACCATATTATATTAATTTAGGCTCAGCCAATGATGAAGTAGTTGAAAGATCAAAAGAAGAATTAAAAAAAGCTATTGAGCTAGCTCATATATTAGATGTAAAGAGAATAATATTTCATCCCGGTGGAGGTTATGGTACAGATCGAAAAGCCGGATTGGAAAGAATAATTAAGATTCTTAATTCACTTGAAAAAGAAATAGATCTTAAAAATATTAAAGTTTATCCGGAAATAGGTGGTAAAATAAATCAATTGGGTAGTTTGGAAGAAATAATTGAAATATGTAAAGGAGTTAAGTTTGCCAGACCATGTATAGATTTAGCCCACCTACATGCCAGAGAAAAGGGTAGTATGAATTCAGCAGATCAGATTATAGCAGTTTTAAATAAAATTGAAAAAGAATTAGGAAGAAAAATTTTAGAGGAAACTCATTTTCATGTCTATCCGGTAGATTATACGGAAAAAGGGGAAAAAATTCATAAAGCTTTCGGGGATAAAACAAAAGAAAATCAATTATCGATTTTTGACAGTGACAGTGATAATGAATATATGCCTAGAGCTGAAGATTATATTAAAGCACTTAAGGAAGTAAATTTAACACCCATAACCATATGTGAAGCTTTTAATACTCAGGAAATAGGTGCTGTGTTAATGAAAAGTATTTATTTTTCATAATAAAAAGTACATAAGAGTTAGTTTGATTAAATAAGACATCTAAAAAAAGAACATTGGGAGAATTGATGACGATATTGAATCGGAGTCAGTTCTTTTAATTTTTCTTGTAATCTATCATAATTATAATATTTAATGTAGTTATCTACAAGTATTCTAGACAATTCTCTAGTTATATTTTTGTAAAGATATAAACACTCAGTTTTCAAAGAACTAAAGAAAGATTCTATTGGTACATTATCAACACAACTTCCCTTATAAGAACAACTTCGTCTTATTTTATTATGCTTTAATAATAATCCATATTGAATTCCCGTAAAATGAACGCCCTGATCTGAATGAAGAATTAATCCTTTTCTCTTACTATAAGGGACTGCTTCTATCGCATGCTTTACAGTTGATAAAATAAATTATTATCCATAAATTTTGACTGATTATATGATACAATACTCTTGTCGTACATATCTTTAATTGCACAAAGATATTCGACACCAGAATTAGTATGAATATAAGTTATGTCTATACTCCATTTTTGATTAGGATGTATGGCATTGAAATCACGTTTGATTAAGTTAGGTATTTTATGATGTTTGACTTTAGAGTATTTATTCTTTTTCTTACGAATGATTGAACTTATATTCAGAATATTCATGTAGCGATATATGGTAGAATTTGTTAACTTAATTCCATATATCTTTTTTATATTCATTCGTAATCTCCTAATTCCTTGTCTATTATCTTTTGAGTATTGTTCTAATATGATTTTGGCGATACTTTCATCATATTTCTTGTATAATGGTCTTCCTAAATTTATCCAAAAATAGTATCCACTCCTTGAACATTTAAGTATTAAACATAATAAATTAATATTATATTTACTTTTTAGAATATCAATTATTTGATATTTTTCTTTTGGTGTTTTAGGAAGACAGTTATTTTTTTTATATCCTCAACCGCCTTTACATATTCAATTAATTCTTCTCTAGACATTTGTTCTGGGACTAGTTTCTTCTTTCTAGTATAATTACCTTTTCCTTTAGAAGATTTCCCACGATTGTCTTGAACAGAACCATATTTTTGATATTGTATTATCCATCTTTGAAGAACTGAAAAAGAAGCGATATCATATTGTCTTATCAGTTCTGAACTTCTTGTTTTACCATTTAAATATTCTCTTACTATTTCATTTTTTTCATCAATTGTATAAGTTTTATGCTTTTTTGTTTTTCTCATTTCTTCCCTCCATTTATATTTTACCAAATTAAAAAACATATGATTTCTCATATGTTCTTTTTTTAGATGTCTTATTTAATCAAACTAACTCTAATGTACTTTTTTATTGACTAATTAATAATTGATGTTCTTCTTCAGATATTAATCCTTCAGAATATAATCTTTCAATTTCATTGCTTCTTTTATTTTTAGTATTACCTTTTGCTAATCTGTGTTTTACAACATTTATATTCTCGTTGATTTCATTTGTTTTATCAATTAATTCTCCAAAGCCATAAATGAAAAGACTAACTAACCAAGAAAGGGCAGGACCAACAAATAAAATTACAAAACCGGAAGCAACAATATCACCGGTATTATAATAAGAACCGGCTGTGATAAATAAGCAAATAGCTAAAATAATATAACCCACAATACCAATCCAACAAAAAACATTAGCCACTTTTTTAATTTTTCTACCTATATTATTAAACATCTCATACTCCTTTTTTATGAATTAATTATACGTTTAAAATATTAAAAAAGTAAATTTAATTAAAATGCAACTGAAAATTAACAAAAAACAACTAAAATGTGGTAGAATGCAACTGAGTTACGTAATATATTTTTGGCAGGAGTGGTGAATTATGAATTTTAGTGAAAAACTACAAATTTTAAGAAAAGAGAAAAAGTATTCTCAAGAAGAATTGGCAGAGATGTTAGATGTTACCAGACAATCAGTATCCAAATGGGAAAGTGGTCAAACATATCCGGAAATGGATAAATTACTGGCTATATGTAAAATATTTAATTGTACTTTAGAAGAACTTACTAATGATGAAATTAAAGAAGTATCTTCCGAAAAGAAAAACGGATTTAAATCAATTATTGATAGTATTCTTGATTTAGTATCGAAAAGTTATAATATGTTTACTCATATGAGTTTTGGAGAACTGGTAAGATGTATATTTTTAATGGTCATAGTAGGAATCATTTTAGGTTTATTATATATACCGTTAAATGCTTTTCAATATTCTATTTATGATATTATTTACTCGTTTGGTAGTGTTAAAGTTGCTGAAGTTTTATCAAAGATAATTAATTTTTTATTGGATGCGGCATATTTTGTTGGTTATGTTTTATTATTTATCTATATATTTAAAATTGGATTTTTAGATAAATATGAATTAGTAATGGTTGAAAGTAAAAAAGATAAGGAAGAACCAAAAGAAGAGATTAGTTATGAAAAAAAACAAATTAAAGAAGAAAAAATTATTAGAGAATATAATACTCCAAATTTTGCTTTCTTTGATACTTTAGGTAAGATATCAATATTCTTTATAAAAATATTTTTAATCTTTTTTGCAATGCCGTTTGTATTTACCTTATTTGGTTTATTTGGTGGATTAGTTTTAGATATTTATTTAATTTTATCCGGTGTTAAATATTTCAGTTTTCTTATTATAATAATATTCAGTATTATTTTAAACATATTATTTATTGTTTTTGTCTTTAATTTTATTTTTAACAGAAAACAAAATTTCCGTTTATTACTTACCATGCTTATTGTTAGTATAGCTGGATTAGGCATTGGGTCAGGTTTTCTATTACTTGATCTTCATAATACCAAAGTAATTAATGGTATACCTAGTGAAATAAAACAAATTAATAATACTTACGAGTATACTTATGAAGAAGATATGTTTTTTGACTACTGGAATGGTATTGAATATGTAGTTGATAATAGTTTAAAAAATCGTATTCATATATCAATTAATTCTTATGAAAATATTAATAAAATTAGAATTGAACAACAAGCTAGTGGATATCATATTTATGATTATCATATAGATATCGATAATTTTATGAATTTTATCGATTTAATTATTAATAATTTAAAAGAAAGAAAAATATATGATTTTAATTATAATGATAATACAAAATTAATAATAACAACCAGTGAAAAAGTTATTGATAATTTAAGAAAAAATTTAAATGATTATTATAAAGATCAACATTATGTTCAAGAACGTTATAATTACTATGAAAATGAGATAGATAGTCTTTATAATCAAATTAATGATTTAGAATATCAAATAGATGAATTAGAAGAAAAGAATAATCAGTTAACTAATGAAAAAGAAGAGTTGCAAAGACAAATCGAAGAATATAAAGATAAAATTAAATCTTTAATTGAATAAACACTTTAAAATGACTAATCATATCATACTCTAGAGGAGAGTAATATGATTAGTTTTTTTGTTGATTTAAATCCGGTTATTCAAACTTTAATTGCCAGTACTATAACATTTTTAATTACTGCATCTGGATCAGCTATGATTTTTTTATTTACCAGTCTTAATAAAGCTAAAATGGATAAACTTCTTTCAGCTTCAGCAGGTATTATGCTTGCTTCGACAATGTTTTCTTTAATTAATCCGGCGATAAGTTATTCAGAAAGTATTGATGTTATTCCTTGGTTAATATGCAGTTTGGGAATTATTTGTGGAGGATTATTATTATTTTTAGGTGATAAGTTTTATCAAAAGAATAAAAAAAGAAGCGGACTTAATATGATCATTTTATCGATAACATTACATAACTTTCCGGAAGGAATGGCAATAGGGGTGGCTTTTGGTTCGGTTATATACGGAATACCGGGAGCTACGGTAATGGGAGCTTTAACTCTTGCTTTAGGTATTGGTATTCAAAATTTCCCGGAAGGTAGTGCAATCAGTTTTCCATTATATCGGGAAGGTTATTCTAAAAAGAAATCATTTTTAATTGGAGCACTTACCGCAATAGTTGAACCGATTGGGGCTTTATTAGGACTTTTCTTAGCTATTAAAATGAAATTTATTTTACCTTTTTTACTAGCTTTTGCAGCCGGTGCTATGTTATATGTCATAGTAGTAGAATTAATACCGGAAAGTATGACAAATGAAAAAAAAGATATAATGGCATTATATCTTATTCTTGGGTTTATTATTATGATGATTTTAGATATCTCTTTAGGTTAACGATTAACTTCCATAATTACCGGCATTATTATTGGTCTTCTACCGGTTAAACTATTAATAAAGGGATTTAACTCTAAAATTATTTGATTTTTTAAATCTAAATAGTTATATGTTGTTTTAATTGTATTAGTAACAATTTCTGTTACTTTAGTTTCTATTTTTGATATTAATTCAGCATTTTCATTAATTAAGACGAAACCTCTCGTTGTAATATTTGGTTTAATTAACAATTCTCTGGTTCTTGGATCAATGTTAATAATAGCTACTAAAATACCATCTTTACTCATTAATTGACGGTCTTTAACAACTACTGATCCAATATCACCAACTCGGGAACCGTCTACATAAATATCACCGGCTTGGACTTTTCTTCCTAGTCTAGCACCATCTTTAGTAAGTTCTATGGTATCACCATTTTTGCAAATGAAGATATTTTCTTTAGGAACTCCGCAAAGATTGGCTAAATCACCATGGGTTTTTAACATTCGGTACTCACCATGAACCGGCATAAAATATTTAGGTTTAATTAATCTTAACATCCATTTTAATTCTTCCTGATTAGCATGACCTGAAGTGTGGATATCTGATAGCTCAGTGTTAGTGAAAACTCTGACACCTCTTAAATATAATTTATTGATAACTCTGTTAATACTTGCTTTATTACCCGGAATCGGACTGGATGAGAAGACAACAATATCATCAGGCAATAATTCAATTTGTTTATGACTACCATCGGCTATCCTGGTTAAAGCTGCCAGTGGTTCACCTTGAGATCCCGTACATAAAATACATATTTCATTTTTTTTGTATTTTTTAGCTTCATTAGTATCAATAAAAATTGTTCTATCAGTAATTAGATTATTTTTTAAAGCTATTTCTTTAGCATTTTCCATACTACGACCGAAAGTAACAATCTTTCGATTATTTTTGCGGCAAGTTTCTACGATATGTTTGATTCGATAAATGTTTGAAGCAAAGGTTGCTAAGATAATTCTTGATGTGCTTCTGGCAAATATTTCACCTAAAGCTTCATCGACGATATTTTCACTACGAGAAAAACCGGGTGTTAATGCATTAGTACTGTCTGATAGTAAAATTTTAACGCCTTCCTTACCTAAAGCGGCCATTTTATGAATATCAGCCATAGGTCCGATTGGAGTTAAGTCAAATTTAAAGTCTCCGGTTGTAAAAATAGTGCCATTTGGTGTTCTGATTATTATGCCAAAACTATCTGGAATAGAGTGGGTAGTTCCCACAAATTCAACCGTAAAATTTTTAAATTTAAAGATACTGTCTTTATTGTAAACTTCAACATTCTTATAATTAATATTACGATCAGCAAACTTATTTTTAATTAAGTCAATGGTAATACCAGGGGTATAAATAACCGGAATATTAACATTTTGCAGTAAAAAACTAACACCGCCGATATGATCTTCGTGACCGTGGGTTATGAATAAAGCTTTAATATTTTTTTCTTTATTCCTTAAATAAGTTATATCTTGAATAACATAATCAATACCTAGTAGATCATTTTCCGGAAATAAAATACCGGCATCAATTATTATTATTTCATTATCATGTTCGACGACATACATGTTTTTGCCAACTTCGCCTAAACCACCAAGCGCAAAAATAGTCGTCACATTTTCATTGTGTTTCATTGTGTTTAAAATCCTCCTAAAATAAAAAAATAAAAGTTCTGCTTAGTAAATTCATTATATTACATTTTTAGGTAAATGTCCAGTAAAAGGTTTAAAACTGACAATTTAATTATCAATAATTAAAAAAAGTAAAAAGAAAACATCAAAGTTTTTATAACAGTATTAATATAAATAGTTAATATTATGTCAATTACCTCTATAATTAGACCGGTAAATAAATAGAGGTTTTGTCGAAGATGTTTAAAAAGTATTATTACTAACCTATATTAAAAGTGAGGGAAGATTATGTTAAAAATCAATATGGAATTTCGTAAAGGTGTTTTGTTTATTAGATTAAAAGGTAATTTAACTAAAGATACCGTTAGAAGTTTAGATAATTATTTAATTCCGGTAATTAGCAAACAAGGAATTAAATATATTGTTTACAATTTAGGCGCTGTTACAATAATTGATAATTATGGTAGAGAATCATTAAGAAAGGGAATAGAAGCTGCTAAATTAAATCAAGGTGATGGCTTAATATGTAATACCAATCTAACTCTAAATAGTGAATTTAAAATAGTGAAAAATGAATTAGTAGCGTTAAAGCTAATTCAAGTATAGGTGATAATATGACTGAAGAAGAAACAGTAGTTCAGTATGAATTATTTATTTACAAAATAGCTAAAAAATTTTATAATGTGGAAATTTCTGATTTATATCAAGCTGGTTGTATAGGTCTTATTAAAGCATATCGTAAATATAATGAAAATTTAGGTGTTGATTTTATGTCATTTGCTTATAAATATGTTTTTGGAGAAATGTATGAACTTGCTAACAAAAGTAGAGACATAAAAATCAATAAACAGTATTTAAAGATTGCAAAAGAAATCGAAAAAGCGAAAAATGAGCTTACGCAAAAATTAAATAGAATACCCAGTTTAACAGAAATTTGTTTATATTTGGAAATAGATGAAAGATTAGCTTATGATGCTTTTTCAATGACAAGTACAATGTTAAGCTTAGAAGATGAATATCAAACCTTAACCGGAGAAGTTAAGATTTCCGATATGATTGGAGTAGAAAACAATATAGATGATCAAATATTAATCAGTTCTTCTATAGAAACGTTAGATCCTTTAGAACAATCGGTAATTGATTATCGTTATTTTCAAGATTTAACTCAAACTGAAACAGCCGAAGCTTTAGGAATTAGTCAAGTTAAGGTTTCAAGACTTGAAAACAAGTGTAAGAAAAAGATCAAAGAGTATATTGCTGCCTAAAATTGTTCATAATATAATAGGTGAACTAATGTGAATAAAAAAGAATATTTAAAACTGGTTAAAAAATTTACTCCTAAAGAGAAAAAATTGAAAAATGCATTCAATGCTTTTTTAATGGGGGGAACATTAGGTTTTATAGCGGATGGTTTAAAATGTCTGATTGTGAAATGGGCTCATATACCGATTAAAGAAGCTACAACTTGGGTTTTAATTATTTATATCTTTTTAGCAAGTCTTTTTACGGGTTTAGGTTTTTTTGATAAACTTGTTATGAAATTTAAATGTGGACTTATTGTGCCTATTACCGGTTTTGCCCATTCCATAACAAGTAGTGCACTTGATTATAAAAATGATGGATTAATTACGGGCTTAGGTGGTTATTTATTTCGTTTAGCCGGCTGTATTTTATTATATGGTATTATTGCAGCTTTCTTTTTAGCAATACTAAAGGTGATCATTTATGTTTAATTTTAAAGATGTTTATTTAACTGATTATTTTATAGTAGCTGGACCTTTAGAGAAGGAACATGATGTAAAAAAATGTGACATGTATATAGATGATTATTACTTTGGTGAAAAGACCGTGGAAGATGCGGAGATAAAGATGCAAAGGACCGTTTTAAATAATTTGGTAAATTCTAATACTGAATTAATTATTGGGGGAGATTTAACTAATCAATTAACAGCTTTAGGAAGCTCTACAATTAATAAAAATATTCCGGTACTAGGAATATACTCAGCTTGTGCTACAATGTCTGCATCGTTTCTTACTTTAGCCGGTTTTATTCAAGGAAAATTTATAAGAGAAGGAATATTTTTAACCAGTTCTCATAATTTGGCTGCCGAAAAACAATTCAGATTTCCAGTCGAATATGGAGCTCCTAAACCATACCGAAGTACTTTTACAGCTACGGCAGCGGTTGGTATTAAATTATCGAAAACTTCATCTAAAATAAAAGTTGTAAATGGTTTATTGGGGAAAGTAATTGATTCTTATGTTAAAGATGTTCATAATATGGGAGCTATAATGGCTCCGGGAGCAGCTACAACCTTAGTTGATTATTTAAATCAAAGTAAAACTGAAGTAAAAGATTATGACTTAATAATAACCGGAGATTTAGGTAGTACCGGTTCAGAAATATTTAAAGAGATTCTAAAAAAAGAACATAATATTAAAATTAATAATCATCTAGATGCCGGAGCAATATTTTATAAAGATTTTGAATATGCGGGAGCCAGTGGACCGGCAGTATTACCTCTTATACTTGTTACAAGAATTTTTAATAATAAAAAGTATAAAAAAATACTTTGTTTGGCAACTGGATCACTGCACAGTCCTGTCTTAGTTAATCAAAAACATTCAGTTCCAACCATATGTCATGCTATCTATTTGGAGGTGGTATAAATGACTTTAGTATATTCATTTTTGTTTTGTGGTTTTATATGTTTAATAGGTCAAATAATTTTAGATAATACCAATTTTACTCCGGGACATATAACAACTATTTTTGTTGTATTGGGTAGTGTCTTAGGAGTATGTAGCTTTTATGATAAAATAGTCAAAGTAGTAGGAGCAGGAGCAAATATTCCTATTATGTCTTTTGGTAATCTTTTACTAAACGGATCATATAGTGGTTACCTTGAAGATGGTTTATTAGGTTTATTTAGTGGGATACTAGTTCCGGTAAGTGCGGGAATAGTGTCCGCTATCGTATTTGCCTTTATCATGACTTTATTCTTTAAAGCTCAAGATTGATGTATATCAGTCTTTTTTTAAATTGTCAAGAACTAATATTTAAAGTATAATATATAATAAAGGAGAAATTTCTATGAGAACTTTATCTTTTAAATACAGAGTATATATGATTATCGGAATAATTATTTTAGCTACTGTGATAATGGGTGGGACATATGCCATATTCAGAAAAGTAACAACACAAAACAGTACTAATATCGTAAGTACTTTAGATTGTGTTGATGTTTCAATAGTAGGAAACTCAAATACATTAAATTTACATAATGCTTATCCTTTAACATATGTAGAGGCTATGGAAACACAGCCATATCGTTTTACTGTGCGTAATAACTGTAACACATATGTCAAATATCAAATTGTTATGTCAGTAGTAAATACTACGACAATCACTAACCGTGAATATGTAAAAATAGATTTAGATGGTTTAACTTATAATAAAAACAAAAAATTAAGTGAGCTTATTGAAGAACCTCAACAAGGCTTAGTAGGTTATTTAAATAATTATACTTTAGTAACCAGTGCTTTTGATGGAAATGAAAGTCATGTCTATAATTTTAGAATGTGGTTAAATGCCGATAATGAAGATATTTGGGAAGATGAAACAATTACTAATCAAAATATAACTGTCAAACTGTCAAT
>JAAYPA010000028.1 GCA_012520055.1 Mollicutes bacterium | reverse complement strand
ATTAGACTATCCTTTTATGACAATTTGTGTTATATTAAAAATATAAAAATACAAAATATAATAAGGAAGTGAATAGATTTGAAAAAACTCTTATTATTTTTAATAGGAATCTTATTCCTACCTTTATCTGTCGAAGCCATGGATGTATCTGAACCTTTTAATATTGGTGATAGGGTTAGAGTATTATTGGAAAACGATAATGATGGGGTTGAATTTTTTGTAATTAAACAAAGTGTAGCATATGATTCATATGTTTGGTTAATACTAAATCAAAACATTGAAGATGAATCAGGTCATTCTATTACGGTTTTTGATGAAATTATTCCCGGTGAGCATGAAAACTTAACGATATGGGAACAAACTATAGCTCATGAAGTTTTGATGAATGCTACTCAAAATTGGCGTTCTGAAGTTACTAGATTATTACAAGAAGAGGATTTGGTAGATTTAGGTCTTAAAAAGAACTCTACAACCGGTGAATATGAAATAATGGCTAATCGTAGAGAACTGGCTCCAATAGTTTTATCGGAATATCCGACTTTGGATAATCCCAAAAGTGCTTATAATTATTGGACCCAAATTTATGATGAAGAGGCTGAAAATACTTCAGTATTTGCGGTAATTCTAAATGAAGATTATAATGGAGATACTTTAACACCTATGGCATATGTAAGATCTCATGATATTACTTCTATTACTGATAATTATGAATTTGTTTTAAGACCGGTTATTAGAATTCATAAAATGTATATTGATTGTAAAATTGGAGATTCTACGACCGTAGCATCACCACCTACCGGAGAAGTAACTATGCCATTTGAAATCATTAGTTTAATAGTAATCGGTGGTGTAGCTTATTACTTAGTAAGAAAAAAAGATATGTTTGAAAAAATCTAAAGGCTCATGCCTTTTTTTTCTTGTTTAAATATTATATAATGATTAAGAAAGTAGGATTATATGAAACGTATCATCATAACAATAATTTTCGTATTAATTACTTTTATTAGTGTGACCTTTGCTGTATCGGCAATTCTTTTAAACAGTGATAAAATACTAAATAGTTTCAGTATTATCAGTGTTGATAATGTTTCCCACTTTTTCGCCATTAATTTTGAAAAAGTTAAAGCTGCAGAGTACTATGAAATAGTTGTTTATGATGAAAATAATGTAGAAGTATTTTCCGAAAAAGTTAAAAAAAATAATGTTAGTATTAATTTGGAGAAAATTAATTATAATGCTAAATATAAAATTGTGATATATGCCTATGATAAATTAAGTGATAGTATAGCCGTTTTAAATCCTTATATTTTTACTTATTCAGAACCAACATTCAGTGAGGAAAATAATTTGGTTATGAATAACGATGAAAATTATAAACTAATTATTAACGGAAATTTACATAAGAAAAATTATTTAATCAGAATATCAGACAATGGTTATAAATTAGTTGAAGAAAAATTAACTACCAATGAATATATGATTAATAAAAAATATTATAAAGATTTAGAACAAAAACTAGATATAGAAATAATTGATGGAATTACCTCGATAGATAAAATAACTTTATATAATAAAATGAGTCCGATTAGTAATATTGTAATTAAGACACCGGAAAATGACAGTACGCTTAATTTTAATGATGTGACTTTAATTTACGAAGGTGGCGAAAATGCTACTAAATATTTGATTCAAATTTATAAAGATAATCATTTGATTAAAGAAGCGGAAGTTAAGAAAAATAAATGTATTATTTCTGCTGAATTATTTGAAAAAGCCGCTAATTATAAGATTAAGATTAATGCTATGTATAAAGATTATAATGACTATACCAAGTCCGGTGAAGTACAGTTTAAAATGAATGAAAAAGATACTTTAAAACCGGTTTATTTAAACGTTAGTCCTAAATATATTAAACCGGGTACAAAACTTATCCTTAACAATCCCAATGCTGAAGGTACTATATATTTTACAACTAACGGTGAAGATCCGGTTTCAAGTGGAACAAAGTATACTGAACCGATTATTGTAAATGGTAACATGATACTTAAAGCGGTAGTTATGGAACCTAATAAGAATAATAGTATTGTTCAAGCTTTTGATATTAATGTGGGAACTAAAGAGACATATTCGGTATATTTAAGTCCTTCTAATCAAGATGGTAATTATGGTGTTCCTAAAACCGGTTATCGTAATGAAATGGTTGAGATGAATGATTTGACCAATTATATTGAAAAAAAATTACAACAATATGGAGTTAAAGTATATCGTAACAGTTCATATGGCAATATTAATTTATGGGTAAGTGATTCTAAATATTATGGTGTAGATTTACATTTGGCAATTCATTCTAATGCCAGTTCTGATCATCAGTCTTATGGAGTAGAAACTTGGATTAATGAAGAAGCAAGTAAATCATATAGTTTGGCTTATTTACTGCAAAATGCTATATATGGCATATATTATAATGAAGAAGAAGCAGCAAGTAGAGGAGTAAAATATGCTAATGGTTCTTTAGGAGAAATAAATGATGAATTTGTTCCATTTGGAATACTGCTCGAAATTGCTCATCATGATTATGAAAAAGATGCTTATTGGATAATGCAAAATAAAGAACTGATTGCTAATACCATAGCAGATACTATTTTAAAATATTTTGGGATAATTTGACGAATATCTTTCCCTTTAGGGTAATAATAATTATTATAGAATTGGGTGAAAAGATATGTCAGAAATATATAATGAATTATTAGAAAAATTGAGTAATGTGATATTAAATTATACCGAAATGGAAATTATGGCAAAACTTGATAAATAGTCTCATATCTTGACAAAAACCGGTAAAAATAATACAATATATGGGAGTAAGAAGGATGGTTATATTATGATAAACGATAGACTATATTTAACACCACAAGATATTCTGGAAAAAGAATTTAAGATTGATGCCAGAGGATATCGCATGCAAGAAGTTGATAAATTTCTTGATATGGTTATCAGAGATTATACTGAATTCTTACATACCATTAAGAAGCTTGAACAAGATAATATAAATTTAATTGAAGATAACAAAAAGTTACAGGCAGAAATTCGTAATTTAAAAGAGAGTATTACGGCAAATGAGGATGAACGTCCGCAAGGAACTAGTAATGTTGATCTGTTAAGAAGAATCAGCAGCTTAGAAAAAATTGTTTATGGTAAAGATGAATAATATCTTGGTAAACGCTGCATTATTAATGTAGAGGAAAGTCCATACTCGCAAAGTCTGAGATGACTTTAGTGATTGCGCTAAGGGAAAAAATAACCTTAGGTAGCTAATTTTAGCTAACGGCTTCGAAATAACCTGTCAAATGGTTAAAGTAGATATAAAAGTGCCAAAGAGACGAGAATACTTGGAAACGAGTATTGTGGAACGTGGTAAACCCCGCAAGTGAGAAACCCAAATTATGGTAGGGGAACCTTTCAAAGTAAAATGAAACGAAGAAAGGAACTTATAAAAGTTAGATAAATGTTTACCGCCTAATTTATTAGGTACAGAATATGGCTTATAAGATATTATTTTTTTATCTTTAAAAAAGGAGTGAAGACTACTTGAATGAAATAAGTGAAGTCTTAAAAGGAACTAGAGAAGCCTCCGGAGTTAGTCTTGAAGAAGTAAGTAAAGATTTAGAAATACCGCTCCTTGTGTTAGAACAAATTGAAGAAGGAAACACAGGGGCCTTTAAAGATATTTTTGCTTTAAAGGAAAATATTAAAGATTATGCCAAATATTTAGGATTAAATCCTGATGAAGTTATAGATGAATTTAATGAATATATGTTTGAAAAAACTTCTAAGATTCCGATGAAAGAAATTGAAAAAGCTGCAAGAGAAAAAGCATCTACCGAAGAAAATGAAAAAAGGTTTGCTTCACCTTATACAAAAGCAGCTCCAAAAAGTAGTGATAAACAATTTATAATTATTTTAATAGTAATTGTTGTTTTAGTTATATTAGCAGTCATTTGGAGTATTAAACAAATAACACTTGGCAACATAACGACTAATATATTTAGTATTTTTAAGTAGGAGGATTTATGAATTTACCAAATAAAATTACAGTAGGTAGAATGGTTCTGGCAGTTATAATTATTATTTTGTTAGTATTTCCTTTTTATCAAGTAAATATAACTTGGCCAAAATTTTTAATTGGCAAAGTTACTTTAGAATTAAAATATATAATAGCAGGCATTTTGTTTATTATAGCTTCAGTAACTGATTTTGTAGATGGTAAAATTGCCAGAAAAAGAAATCTTGTAACTGATTTTGGTAAAGTTATGGATGCTATAGCTGATAAAGTATTGGTAAATGGAGTATTAATAGCTTTTGCTTATGAAGGCCTGTTACCGGTTATAGTTCCAATAATAATTATTATCAGAGATATAGCGGTTGATTCAATTAAAATGGTAGCCGGATCAAAAGGTAGTGGAGCAGTAGGTGCTTCTATATGGGGAAAAATTAAAACAGTCTTTATGATGATAGGACTTTCAATGGTATTTTTCTCTAACTGGCCATTTGAATTATTAAATGTTTCTTTAGGTGATTATTTAGTATATATTGCTACAATATTATCAATATTTTCCGGTGTACAATATTTTATGGCTAATAAAGAATATTTAGCGGAAAAATAAATAGCTACTTTATTAAGTAGTTTTTTTTATTTATAACAAATTTTAAAAATTTGTCAAACAAATGTTTGCAAAAAGTGTTGACACAAGACAAAATGTCTTATATAATGAATATAGCAAAAGAAAGTATGGTGAAAATAACTTGAAGTCTAATTTAGATGAGACTAAAAAAGAAAAAGAAAAAGCTTTAGATAAAGTATTAGCTGATATCGAGAAGCAATTTGGAAAAGGGGCAATAATGAAACTGGGTGATAATAATCACATGGAGATAGATGTTACTTCATCCGGATCATTATCATTAGATATAGCATTAGGGGTAGGAGGATATCCCAAAGGAAGAATTATTGAAATATATGGTCCGGAATCAAGTGGTAAAACAACGGTGGCGCTTCATGCTATAGCTGAAGTTCAAAAAGTAGGTGGCAGGGCAGCATTTATTGATGCCGAACATGCTTTAGATCCAGTATATGCCAAAAAATTGGGTGTTGATATTAATGAATTATTATTAAGTCAGCCGGATACCGGTGAGCAAGCTTTGGAAATATGTGAAGCATTAGTACGTAGTGAAGCAGTTAATATTATTGTAATTGACTCGGTAGCAGCTTTAGTTCCTCAGGCAGAAATTGAAGGTGAAATGGGAGATTCTCATATGGGTCTTCAAGCCAGATTAATGAGTCAAGCTTTAAGAAAGCTTTCGGGAACAATCAGTAAAACTAAAACGACAGCAATCTTTATTAACCAATTAAGAGATAAAGTAGGTGTCCTTTTCGGTAATCCGGAAACAACGCCAGGTGGAAGAGCTTTAAAATTTTATTCCACCATCAGATTGGATGTTCGTCGTGGTGAACAAATTAAAATGGGAGATAATGTTACTGGTAATAAAATTAATATTAAAGTTGTTAAAAATAAAGTGGCTCCACCATTTAAAACTGCTAATTTAGAAATTACCTATGGTGAAGGTATTAGCAAACTTGGTGAAGTAGTTGATGTTGCGACTAATATGAATATTATTGAAAAAAGTGGTGCGTGGTACAGTTATAAAGGTGAAAAAATTGGTCAAGGTAGAGAAAATGTCAAGCAATATTTAAAAGATAATCCTAAGATAGCAACAGAAATTGAAAGTAGAATTAAAGAAGCTTATAATATTAAAATAAAATAAGCTCTTTTTTTTACCAAATAATTTCCTTGCAAAATGACCCAATAAATTTTATAATAAGGTTGTAGCTTAAAAATCTACAAAATGGAGGGATATTATGGTATTTAATACGGCTTCCATTTTAACTCTTTTTATTGGTTTAGTATTAGGTGGTGGCGCTATTTATGCAATACTTATAATGACTGGTGCCGGTGCTGGTAAAAAAGCAGAAAAAATTATTAATGATGCTAAGAAAGAAGCAGATAAACACAAAAGAGATAGCATTATTGAATTAAAAGAAGAAACATTTAAATTAAAACAAGAAGCAGAAAAAGAAATAAAAGAAAAGAAATCTGAGATTTTAAGTGGAGAAGAAAGACTTTTACAAAGAGAAAAATCTTTGGATAAAAGAGAAGAAATGCTCCAAAATCGTGATAATCTTTTAGAACAAAAAGACAACAATTTAAATGCACTGCAAAAACAATTACAAGAAAAAGAATTAAAATTGGATGAATTATTACGTCAAGAATTGGAAAAATTAGAAACGATTTCTGGTTTTTCTAAAGATAAAGCTCGTGATTTAATTATGGAACGAGTAGAATCTAATATGGCTTTAGAAATTGCTTCATATATTAAAGATAGAGAAGCAGAAGCAAAATTGGAAGTTGATAAAAAGTCTAAAAATTTACTTGTCAATGCTATGGAAAAATATGCAAATGATGTTACTACTATTCAAACAGTCAGTACAATTGATTTACCTAATGATGAAATGAAAGGCCGTATCATTGGTCGTGAAGGTAGAAATATTCGTACTATTGAAGCGGTAACCGGAGTTGATTTGATTATTGATGATACTCCTGAAGCAATAGTTATTTCGTCATTTGATCCATTTAGAAGAGAGATTGCTAAACAAACAATTGAAACTTTAGTTAAGGATGGTAGAATTCATCCAACTCGCATTGAAGAAATTTATGACAAAGTATGTCGTGATATGAATACAAGAGTTACCGAAATAGGTAATGAAGCTATCTATGAATTAGGTTTATCTAAAGTTGATCCAGAATTGGTTCATTTAATAGGTAGATTGAATTTTAGAACCAGTTATGGTCAAAATGCTTTAAATCATTCTAAAGAGGTTGCTCATTTAGCAGGAATTATGGCTGCTGAATTAGGAGAAAATGTCACTATAGCCAAAAGAGCAGGATTACTTCATGATATTGGTAAAGCTATCGATAATGAAATTGAAGGAAGTCATATTCAAATTGGTTTAGATATTGCTAAAAAATACAATGAAGATGAGATTATTCAAAATGCTATTCAATCTCATCACGGTGACGTAGAATCTAACAGTGTCATTTCTGTTCTTGTAAAAATTGCTGATACATTATCTGCTGCTAGACCTGGTGCTCGTAATGATACTATGGAAAACTATATTAAACGTTTAGAAGAATTAGAAACTCTAGGTAATAGTTTCCCAGGTGTCGAAAAAACTTATGCTATGCAAGCCGGTAGAGAAGTAAGAGTTATCGTAAAGCCTGAAGAAGTTGATGACTTAACATCATATAAAATTGCCAGGGAAATGAAAGAAAAAATTGAAGCAGAGATGCAATATCCTGGTACTATTAAAATTACAGTTATCAGAGAAACCAGAGCTTTAGAAGAAGCCAAGTAAAAACATCAATTAAAATTGATGTTTTTTTAATTCAATAAATTCAGCTTTAAAATATTCATCGGTCATTCCGGCTATATAATCAATGACTTTACGTACAACTGATGTTTCTTTTGAATATTCTTCAGGTAGATTATTTAAGAAGTTTTTAAATATTCTCTGTTCTGTTAAGTTATGTTTGATTATATATAAATTTTTTTCAAAAACCAATTCCATCATTTCTTCGTAATGTTTTAGGTCTTCTTTCGTATTAGCTTTGTAATAAATATTTTGATAATTAAATTTTTTTAATTCAACGATAGTTTCAAACATTTTATCACTTAATTTAATATAATTTTTACCATAACTATTTTCAATAATATCTAAAATAATATTATTGACGATTTGTTTATTGGAATTACCAATAATATCAGTTATTTCTTTAGGTAGATTATTGATATCAAAAACGCCTAATTTAGTAGCATCTTCAATGTCTCTACCTAGATACGCTATGATATCACTTATCCTTACCACACAGCCTTCTAAGGTCATAGGAACAAGATGTGAAGCATATTTCTCATCTTCATAGCATTTATAATATTCATTTAGAAAATCTTCAGCTGTTTTCTTTCTGGGATAATACTTTTTCATAGCAAATTCACCATTATGACATAAAATTCCATCTAGTATTTGAACACTGACGTTCTTCTTTTCCAAAATCATTAAAGTTCTGACACTTTGGACATTATGCATAAAATATCCTTCACCATGTTTTAAACTTAATTTATTTAAAATATTTTCACCAGTATGGCCAAAGGGAGTATGACCTAAATCGTGTCCCAAAGCAATAGCTTCTATTAAATCTTCATTTAAAGAAAGAGCTCTTCCGATAGTACGTCCTATTTTACTTACTAATTGAACATGAACCATTCTTTTAGAGATATGATCATTATTGACTTTAGTAAAAACTTGAGTTTTATCCATATACCTGGTAAAAGAATCAGAATGGATAATACGATCAATATCTCGAAAAAAGTTTGGTCTGATATCCGGGATAAATTCCTCCAAACGAATCGATTCATGATCGAATGTGGCATATTTACTATATAAAGTTTCTCTTTTTAACATAATATCTTTAATATTCATATTATTCACCCAAAACGTATTTATAGTAATTTGTTTCTAAGATGTTTTTAGAAATAACATATTTATTATTAACTTGATGATTTATAGTTTCAATATAATTTTCCGGTATTTCATCTTTAAAAGGTGTAAAGATATTCTTAGTAGCATTATATTTCCCATAATTGGTTATCCAACTACGATCGTTAAAAATAATGATTCCTTCATTATCAGAAAAAATATCAGTACCCATTAATAATCTTGAATCAAATTCTATGCCAAATAAGTTTAAGATAGTAGGTAAAATATCTAAACTTCCGGCATATTTATTAACTTCTACCGGCTGTACCATTTGACTATTCCAGATTATTAAGTGATTTTTATGAATATCAAGTTTTTCGTCTTCGATATTCATGATTTCTTTCATTTCAGAAACTTTTAAACCATATGGATAATGATCGGTACTTAAGGCTATAACGGTATCATCTAGAATACCTTTTTCAGTTAATTTATTAATAAGAGCTTCTAATGCTTTATCCAGTTCAGATTGACAAGCTATATAAGCTTTAATAGCATTACTGTAAGGTAAGTCAGCAACTAAAGCTTTATTTCGATAAGCCATATTATTACCACCAAAGTTATATTCTAAGTGACCACTGATACTCATATAGTAAGTCATAAAGTTTTCATTATCACTATATAAATCAAAAGTTGCATTAATCATTTCTAAATCACTTTGAGGCCAAGGTTTACAGTTCATTAATTTTTGTAGACCATTACCACAGGCCATAAAGTTATAACCCATATTAGGATGAGATTTATGACGATCATAATAAGTATAATAACCATTATGATATGCATTAGTAGCATATCCTAAGTTTTTAAAAACTTTACCGTAAGCATAAGGTAAATAATTATTGCTTGATCTTGATAAACTCCAAACACTTTCTTTAGGAAGTAAACCAGTTAGATTAATGTATTCACCATCACTGGTACTGACAAAATAGACCGGACTATAGAAATTATTAAATTTAAAACCGGTATTAACTAGCTTATATAAAGTGGGAGTAAGGTTTGGATCTACCGCAATTGGGCTAAAAGCTTCAGCTGTAATATATATTAAATTTTTCCCTTTAAAATATCCGGTATATTCATTTTTATTAGTAGGATCTAAAGAAGAAATATAATTATGAATGTTATTAATAGTTTTATTGGTTTCACTTGCTATTAATGATTCAAAATCTATATCGAGTTTATTATATTCAATTATTTTTGGTTTTTCTTCTTTTTCTTCTTCTACCGGTGGTGTTACGACCACAGCGCTTTCTTCAAAGTTAGATAATATTCGATATAAATCTAAACGCATCGTAGTCATAAGTCCTAAAGATTTGGCTGTTTGATTAGGGACATGTCTGTTAAAATATAGATTTTTTACCGAATAAATACTATCTTTAGCTAAGAATAAAGAACCAACACTTAAAAAATAAGATAAAACCATTAATAAAACTTTATAAGCTACTGATTTATAATTAGTATTTAATACTACCATTTTACGATTAAAAATAATTAATAATCCTGCCGGTATAAACATTAGAATAATTGATAAAAAGTTATTTAAAACCACACTTAATATTTGACCAAAGAATTCAAATACTTGACCACCGTTAAATAAAGAATATATAGAAAATACATTACCGTAAAATAAAAAATTAATTCTTTGGGCTATAAAAACAATATTAAGAAGTAAAATTATAATTATAAAGAGAATCCGATTAGTTTTATGATTAAATAAACTCGTTAGAATATCAATAACTATACTAACGAATAAAGTAAATAAAGAAATATAAAAAATATCTTTCAACTGAAAAGAGTTAAAGATAAATATGTGATACACTAATTCTAAATAAAAAATAATAGCAAAAGTGATATAAAGTTTTTTGTTTTTCATAAACTACCTCTTCTAAATTATAACATATTTTGTCATTGTTGATTACTTATATTAATATACTATTCATTAATTTTATATTTTGCATAATTTAAATTAGAGGTAGATATAAAATGACATGGAGTCTATGTATGATAGTTAAAAATGAAGAAAATAATATTGAAAACTGTTTAAATTCAGTAAAAAATTTATTTGATGAAATAATTATTGTTGATACCGGTTCGACAGATAGGACTAAAGAAGTAGTAGGTAAGCATACAAATAAAGTATATGATTTTAAATGGATAGATAATTTTAGTGCGGCTCGTAATTTTGCTTTTTCAAAAGCTTCGAAAGATTATATTATGTGGCTTGATGCTGATGATATTGTTAAAAAAGATGATTATCAAAAATTATTAAGATTAAAAAAAAATATGAATAATGATGTTGATATCTATATGATGAAATATCATATTGCCTTTGATGAAAATAATAAACCAACCTTTTCTTATTATCGGGAAAGATTAATAAAAAGAGAAAAAAATTATCAGTGGCAAGATCGGGTTCATGAATATATTCCTTTAATAGGTAAGATAAAAAAATGTGAAATTGGGATAACCCATAATAAAAAAGAATTTAAACAAAATAAACGTAATTTAAAAATATATCAAAAGATGGAAAAAGGCAAAGAAAAATTTACACCGCGAAACTTATATTACTATGGTAGAGAATTATATGATCATGGTTTGTATAAAAAGGCAATGAAGAAGTTTAACGATTTTTTATTAACTGAAGAAGGATGGATAGAAGATAATATTACTGCTTGTTATATGCTTACTAATTGTTATTATTATTTAGATAATCAAAAGGAAGCCTTAAATTCAT
Source organism: Mollicutes bacterium (assembly GCA_012520055.1). Classification (GTDB taxonomy): domain Bacteria; phylum Bacillota_I; class Bacilli_A; order RF39; family UBA660; genus DUUS01. The sequence continues at coordinate 21,937 of JAAYPA010000028.1, read as the reverse complement.
TATTTAAAACCTTTTTATATGATATACCACGAAGAAAAACTTGTTGTCTTATTGGTAATTATTTTTTAAATTTAGATAATTATTTGGTAGCTAAATACTGGTACCACCAAGCTTTGAAAACACTTATTAATACCCAAGGATTTTATGAATCAGATTATGATTATTTTATTCCTTATATCAATTTATGTGTTTGTTATGATCGTTTAGGGGATAAAAAATCAGCCTTAAAATATCATTTGTTATCCCAAAAAATTAAACCTAATAATACCTATGTTATTCAAAATCAAGAGTATTTTAAAAATCATAAACAATGATTTTTTTAATGTCTAAGATTGTCAAATTATGTTGAATATTAACGAATGTAGTGCTACTATTATCATAGGAGGATAGTATGGAGATGAAAAAAGATTTTATTGATACAACGGATTTTTCTAAAGAAGAATTACTTGATATTATCAACTTGGGAATTCTTATCAAAGAAAATTTAAAAAAAGGATTCCCATTAAATGTGCTTTATCATAAATCACTAGGTATGATATTCGAGCAAACTTCAACTAGAACCAGATGTTCTTTTGAAACAGCCATGACTCAATTAGGTGGACACGCTCAATTTTTAGCGCCAGGTCAAATTCAATTAGGTGCTCATGAAACACTTAAAGATACAGCAAAAGTTCTATCTAGATTACTTGATATAATTATGGCTCGAGTAAATAGACATGATAGTGTTTGTGAACTTGCTAAAAATTCAAGTATTCCCGTTATCAATGGAATGAGTGATTATAATCATCCAACTCAAGAAATGGGTGACTTCACTACAATTATTGAACACATGCCACCCGGAAAAAAACTGGAAGATTTAAAAATAGTTTTTGTTGGAGATGCTACTCAAGTATGTGCTTCTTTATTGATGACTACAACAAAATTGGGTGCTCATTTTGTTCAATTTGGACCAAAGGGTTATCAGCTTCAAGATAAAAATCCAAAATATATTGAAATTGCTGAAGCAAATTGTAAAATTTCCGGCGGAAGTTACTTGATAACTGATGATGAAGATGAAGCCTTAAAAGATGCTGACTTTGTTTATACTGATGTTTGGTATGGACTATATGATGCTGAGCTTTCTGAAGAAGAACGTATGAGAATTTTCTATCCAAAATATCATGTTGATATGGATATGATGAAGAAAGCTGCACCACATGTTAAATTCATGCATTGCTTACCGGCTAGTCGTGGTGAAGAAGTCAGTGATGAAGTAATTGATTCTGACTTATCAATTGTTATTGATGAAGCTGAAAACAGATTGACATCAATTAGGGCACTTTTAGTGTATTTCATGGGAAAATCTGAAGAAACAAAAGAAATATGTAATAAAAATTTAGGAAGGTAGTATATGAAAAAGAAAAGATTTAGATTATTTGATGCTGTGTTAGCTACAGTATGTATTATTCTGGTAGCTGAATCAGTTGCCCCTGCAGCATCAATCGGAAACTCACAATTTTTTTGGTGGGTACTATTACTTACAGTATTCTTTTTACCTTATGGATTAATATCTGCTGAATTAGGAAGTAAATATCCCGGTGAAGGCGGAATGTATGATTGGGTAAAAAAAGCATTTGGTAAAAAATGGGCAACAAGAGTAGCTTGGTATTATTGGATTAATTATCCACTATGGCTATCATCACTTGCTGTTCTAGTTACTGACATTATTTGTCAAACTTTAGGTATTGAATTATCCACTTTAAATTTATTTTTAATTCAAGCACTATATCTTGTTGTTGTAACTATAGGAGGAATATTCCGAATTGGTGAAAATAAATGGGTAGTAAATTTTGGTGCATTTTTTAAAGTATTATTTATGTGTTCATTAGGACTTTTAGGAATATATGTTGCTATTAAATATGGTTTAGCTAATGAATATACATTTAGATCATTATTTCCGACTTTAAGTACAGAAGGAATCGGATTTATTTCCGTAATTATCTTTAATTTTATTGGATTTGAAGTTATTTCTACTTTTGCTAATGACTTAAAAGATCCAAAAAAAGAAATACCTAGAGCTGTTATTTACGGAGGTATTTTAATAGCTATATTCTACTTATTACCAGTATTCGGAATAAGTGTTGCAATTCCAACTGAAGAAATTTCAACATCTACAGGTATTATTGATAGTTTCAGTCTATTACTTGGTAGATTAGGTTTAAGTGAAGGCGTTATTAATAGCGTTTTAATTGCCGTAATGGTAATGTTCATTTATACATTAATTGCTAATATTTTTGCTTGGAACTTTGGAGTAAACTCTATTGCCAGATATGCGGCAGAAGATGGTAGTTTACCAAAACCATTTAAGAAGGTAAATAAAGCTGGTGTTCCATATATGGCAGCAATAATTAATGCTATTGTTGCTTTAGCTATTAATGTTATAGCTTTATTCTTACCGGAAGATGCTTTAGATTTATTCTGGACATTCTTTAGTTTCAGTTTAGTAACTTTATTAATAAGCTTCTTACCATTATTCCCAACATTTGCTAAGTTAAGAAAAATAGATCCATTAAAAGAACCAGATCCTAAAATTTATACTATATCTGGTGGTAAATTTAAATTATGGACATATACTTGGATACCATTTATTTTATTAATCTTAGGTATATTCTTTACATTATTCCCAGAATTTAATATGGCAATGTTTGAATATCAATGGCCACTATTAGCCGGAGTAGTTTTAGCAATAATAATTGGAGAGTTATTAGCAGCAAAAGTCAAAAAATAAAAGGAGTGTGTCATGAAAAGATTAAATTCTACACCAAAAAAAGACGGATTTAGAATGCCTGCAGAATTTGAAAAACATCGTGGGACATATATTATTTGGCCTGAAAGACCAGATAACTGGCGAAACGGTGGAAAACCTGCTCAAAAGGTATTTACAGAAGTTGCCTCTATAATTGGAAAATATGAACAATGTACTATGTTGGTAAAACGTGATCAATATAGTAATGCCAGAGGAATGTTACCACCATATATTCGCGTTATTGAAATGAGTAATGATGATTCATGGGTACGTGACTGTGGAGCCACTTTTGTTATAAATGATCAAGGAGAATTAAGAGGTATTGATTGGACATTTAATGCGTGGGGTGGATTAGTTGATGGATTATATTTTCCTTGGGCAGAAGATGATAAGGTTGCTCAAAAAATGTGCGAATTAGAAGGTGCTGACCGTTATCGTTTAGATGATTTTGTTTTAGAAGGTGGAAATATCCATGTAGATGGAGAAGGTACTGCTATGGTTTCCGAAGAATGTATGATGTCACCTGGTCGAAATCCAGAATTATCTAAAGAAGAACAAGAAAAAATGTTAAAAGAATATTTAAATGTTGAAAAGGTTTTATGGATTCCTAAGGGAGTATATTTAGATGAAACCAATGGACATGTTGATAATATTTGTAATTTTGTTCGTCCGGGAGAACTTGTTATGGCTTGGACAGACAATCAAAATGATCCTCAATATGCTATTAGTAAAGAAGTATATGATTATTTAGTAAACGAAACCGATGCTAAGGGAAGAAAATTTATTATTCATAAATTACATATTCCTAATCCGGTAATTATTACTAAAGAAGAAAGTGAAGGTGTCGATGCTGTAGATGGTACTCTTCCTCGTAATGAAGGAGATCGCTTAGCAGCGTCATACGTCAATTACTATACCGGAAATGGTTTTGTCCTATTACCGGTATTTGACGATCCACATGATAAGGATGCTAAAGAATTACTTCAAAAATTATATCCAAATCGTGTTATTGAAACCGTATCAGCTCGTGAAATCTTACTAGGAGGCGGGAACGTTCACTGTATTACCCAACAAGTTCCTGAACCGATTAAAAAATGAGTCGAATTGTAATCGCTTTAGGTGGTAATGCTTTAGGTAATACTTATTTAGAGCAACAAAAGCTACTTAAAGACGCAGCCAGAAATTTAGTAAATATGTTTTCCGGAAATGAAGTAATTATTACTCATGGTAATGGACCACAAGTAGGTATGATTACCAAAGCTTTTGCTAATGAAGGTATTGAAATGCCACTTGATATGAGTACCGCTATGAGTCAAGGTTATATCGGATTTCATATTCAAAGAGAAATCAAAGAAGTCTTAGAAGAATTAAAAATCCAAAGAGATATAGTTTCGGTTGTAAGTGAAGTTGTGGTAGATGAAAATGATTCGTCATTTCAGAATCCTACTAAACCGATAGGCAAGTTTTATACTAAAGAAGAAGCCGAAGCTTTAATGCAGAAAAGTAATGATATATATAAAGAGGATGCCGGTAGAGGCTATCGTAAAGTCGTAGCTTCACCAAAACCTTTAGCTATTAAAAACATTACTTCGATAGAAGCTTTACTTAAAAATAATTCGATAGTTATTGCTGGTGGTGGGGGTGGAATTCCGACATTTACTGATCCGGAAACTACGAAAGTTGAAGCTGTTATTGATAAGGATGCAACATCTGCACTTTTAGCTGTAACTATCAATGCAGATATGTTAGTAATTTTAACTACCGTTGATCAAGTATTATTAAATTTTGGTACAGAAAATGAAGTTAAAATAGATTCATTATCAGTAGAAGAAGCTAAACAATACTTGGCAAATGAAGAATTTAAAAGTGGTAGTATGCGTCCCAAAATTGAAGCTGCTATTTACTTTACGGAAAATACGGGAAAAGACTCTATAATTACCGGATTACAAAATATAGAGAATATCTTACATAGAAAAAATATTACTATAATTCATAAATAAAATCATTAGGTTATCTAATGATTTTTTTATGATAAAATATAAATAGGTGGTTAAATGAAAAGATATGAAAAATGGCGTGATCTTAAAACTAATCCTGATGATATTACTTTTAAGAAAAAAAATTTTAAAACAAATCAGTTTTCCACATTGTGGTAATGACGTAATTGAATGTGAGAGTCTTATTAATAATCAAAAAACTAATGTTTTCATTAAAATTGAAAGAAGTACTCATGCTGCTTTTGAAGTAGAAACTAAACATTTAAATATTTTATTTGAAAATAATTATTATCAAAAGATACCTCAAGTTATTGAATATGGAACAATAAATGATAAAAATTATTTAGTTTTAGAAAAAATACAAGGGTATAGACTCTCCGAAATATTTACTGAAAATATAAGTAAAGATTTAAAACAACAATACTTAATTAATTATGGCAGTGAACTAGCTATAATTCATCAAATTTCTAGTGATATGTTTGCAGCTGCCAAACAACGTTCTATTAATGATCTACCTAAAGAAGAGAAATATCAAAATGATTCAAATATTATTATATATATTAATTATTTAAAAGAAAACAAACCTTTAATTAAATTTGATACGTTTATTCATGGTGATTTTCATTATGCTAATATATTATGGTAAAATGAAAAAATAAATGGAGTATTAGATTGGGAATACAGTGGTAAAGGATTTAAAGAACAAGATATAGCCTGGGCTTGTATCTTAAGACCATCCCAAAAGTTTATGGATAATACTATAGGTATTAAAAACTTTTTACAAGGTTATAAAATATTTGGCAATTATGATTAAGAAAAATTAAAATGGTGTTTAATTAATGGTTATTGTCATTTCTATTTAATGAACAGGGAAGATAAAAACTATCAAGAAAAAATTTTGGAATTATTATCAGAAATATATAAATTAAGTTAAATTTCAAAAAATAAGTACCTTTTAGGTGCTTATTTTTTTCTTTCTAATAAATTTATTATTTCATAAATAACAAAAGATATTATAAGTATTAAAATAATTCCCGTCATTACTAGATTTAAATTAAATACTTGTGTTCCATAAAGAATTAAATAACCAATGCCGGCTTTACTAACTAAGAACTCTCCCATAATAACCCCTATTAAAGACATAGAAATATTTAATTTTAAACTGGAAATAATATTTTCTTTATTATGAGGAATAACTAGTTTAGTTAAAATTTGATAATTGGTTGCTTTAAATGAACGAAATAATTTTATTTTATATTGATCTGTATTTATTAAACCATTATAAATAGAAATAAGTGTAACAATGGTATTAATAAGTAAACTCATTACAATAATTGATTTAGTATTAGCACCCAGCCATATAATAAGTAGAGGACCTAAAGAAACTTTAGGTAAACTATTGAAGATTGTTAAAAATGGTTCAAATATTTTTTTTAAAATTGGAAACGAATAGAATAAAACCGCAATAATAAAACCAATAATAGTACCAAGACTAAATGATAAAAATATTTCTTTTAAAGTAACCCAAATATGAATCCATAAATTGTTATTAATATATAATTCGTATAAACATTTAATTATTTTGGACGGACTGGAAAATATAAAAGAGTTAATAATATCATATTTACTTAGTAATTCCCATGACAGAAAAAATAATATAAAAATCAGTAATTGAGTTATTAAAATAAATATTTTTTTGGATTTAATTTTTTTTAAATATTTTAATTGTTCAGGTGAAGTTTTTATCTAAATCACCCCAAACTAAATCATAATAATGATTAAATAATTCATCCTTTCGATTTTCAGAAGGGAGCTTTTTTTCTTTTAAATTAATTTTAATAATTTTTTTAACAAGTGAAGGTCTTTTAGATAAGACAATAATGCGATCACACATGGATACGCATTCGGCTATATCATGAGAGATTAAAATAGTTGTAACATTAGTATTTTTTAATAATTTATAAATATCATCACTTATGGTAAGTCTTGTAACATAATCTAGGGCTGATAAAGGTTCATCTAAGAGAATGATGTCAGGTTTGGTAGCGAGAGTTCTTACTAAAGCAACTCTTTGTTTCATGCCACCGGATAAACTATTAGGATATGCGTCTAAAAATTGGACTAAGCCAAAATTTATTAATAGATTTTTAACATATTCAATATTTTCTTTTGTCTTAATGTTTTTAATTTCTAAACCTAAACAGGCATTATCTAAAACATTAAGCCAAGGAAGAAGGGCATCACTTTGGAGCATGTAGCTAAAGGTGTGCCCGTTTTTAATTATTTCTCCCTCAGTTTTTTCTTCAAGTTCAGCTAGAATGTTTAATAAAGTACTTTTACCACATCCTGATGAACCAACTATACCTATTATTTCATTTTCATAAACATCGAAAGAAATATTTTTGATAGCTTCTATTTCTCCCTCAGGTGTATGAAATCTCTTATTTAAATCTTTAATAGTTAATATTTTATTCATTAACTATGAGATCTTGATACGGTACATATTTATCTATGAAACCGCCATCAATCATAATATCTTGTAGATTTTCAAACATCTTTTGAGAAATAAAAGTATCATTTAACCAAGAATCTGCTTCTTTATAACGGTTTACTATTTTTACTAAATCATTTAATGAAGTATCGGGAAATTGTCTTAAGATAATCTTAGCAATATCTTCACTTGAATTATCTTTAACATATTGTAAAGCTTCATTTAGAGCTTCTCTGAATTTTGTGATGAGGTCTTGATTATTTTTTATAAAGTTGGATTTAGCATTAAATGCGGTATAGGGAACTTCTCCGGAATAAGCACCAACACTTGCTACAACATAACCAAGTCCTTCTTTTTCTAATTTTGTGGCGTTAGGTTCAAATAGATTGACAAAATCTCCTTGACCTGCTAAGAAAGCGCTGGTTAAATTAGCAAAATCTACTGAGTCATTTACTTTTACACCTATAGTATTGGTTTTTTTAAGAGCGTTGGTAAAGTTTAGAATTGGCATTCCGCCGACACGACCGGCTAAAACTTCTTTACCGATTAAATCACTTATTTTAAAGTTTTCAATTTTGGTTCGTGATACGATAAATTGACCATCTCTTTTAGTTAGTCCGGCAAATGTTTGAACATAATTTTTGACATTTTCTTTATATACATAAACTGTTGCTTCCGGTCCGCAGAAACCAATTTCGGCATCTCCGGATAGAACGGCAGCTACGACATTATTGGCGCCACTGGTTAATACTAAATCAATGTTAATACCTTTATTTTCAAAAATTCCTTTCTCAATAGCGACATAAAATGGTGCATAAAATGGACTATGAGTAACTTCAGCTACTTTAACAGTACGAATATTTTCATCCTCTTCTTTGTTTATTTCTTTATAAGTAAATATGCCTGCTAAGACTATTAATACTCCCAGTATTATGTATAAAATAATTTTTTTCATCCTCTTCCTCCTTAACTCATTTTTATTATATGTATATAATAATGAGGCGTGAATTGTTTGTCTTTAACTTTAATTGTCCTAATGTTATAATCATTAATGTACGGAGGTATAACATGGATAAAAAGTTTTGTTGTCTAAAAATAGAAGATGTTTTTAAATATTATGAAACAACTAAAAATGGTTTAACTGATGATGAAGCTTTTAAAAGATTAAATAAGCATGGAAAAAATATTTTACCCAAAGTAAAAAAAGAAACAATTTTGCACGTTATATTTAGACAGTTAAATAGTCCGATTATGTATTTATTAATGGTATCAGCTGTTTTATCTTTCTTAGTTGGGGATAATGTAGATGCTATATTTATAATTTTTATTATAGTACTTGATTTAGGATTAAGCACGATGCAGGAATGGAAAGCAGAAATTGATGCCAGAAGCTTGGAAAAGTTAATTGAAATCAGTGTTACGGTATTAAGGAATGGCAAAAAACAAGAGATTGACTCATCACTTTTAGTACCCGGAGATATAGTTTATTTGTCACAAGGAGATAAAATAGGGGCAGATATCAGATTAATTGAAGAAAATAATTTACAAGTTGATGAATCACTTTTAACAGGTGAGTCTCTTCCTGTTATGAAAACAATTGAAGTAGATAAAGATTTAAATGAAAATGATTTTATGAAAAACATTGTCTATGCTGGAACTACTATAATTAAGGGAAGAGGAATAGGTGTAGTTATTTCGACTGGTATCAATACGACCATAGGTAAAATTGCTACTATAGCTACAGACATAGATTTTACTAAGCCACCACTAGTAATCAGAATGGAAAAATTTACTAAACAAATTAGTACAGTCGTTTTTATTATAGCTATTTTAATAACTATCCTTTTATATTTAAAAGGATATGTAATAGAGGAAATATTTTTTGCAGTTATTGCACTATGTGTATCGGCTATCCCTGAAGGTTTACCAATTGCCATGATTGTAGCCTTATCTAATGCTTCAAGACTTTTAGCTCGTAAAAATGTTTTGGTAAAAAAATTAAATTGTGTTGAAAGTTTAGGTAGTTGTACGATTATTGCCAGTGATAAAACCGGCACCTTAACATTAAATCAACAAACTGCCAAAGTCATAGTTTTACCAAATGGTAGTAATTATAATATTGAAGGTATTGGCTATAACGGTGAAGGTAATATTTATGGCACGAATATTAAAGAAGTTAATGATTTGATTCTTATGGGTGTATTAAATAATGAAGCTAGCTTAAATTTTATTAATAAAGAATGGATTTATAGTGGTGATTCAATAGATGTTGCTTTTTTAAGTTTAGGATATAAAGCTAATATTATAGGTGATGCTGGTAGCTTTAAGAAAATAGCTGAAATTCCTTATGAAGCAGAATTAAAATATTCGGCTGGTTTATATGAAAATACTATGGAAAAGTTTATTACTATTAAAGGCTCTTTTGAAGTTATTTTAGATTATTGTAAATATATGAGAATAGGAGATCAAAAAATTGATATTGATATTAACCTATTAACTAAACAAAATAAAGATTTAGCTAGTGAAGGATATAGAGTAATTGCTCTATGTTGTAAAGAGACCGAAAGTGATGATATAAAATTAGATAAAAATTTTACTTTTTGGGGCTTAGTAGGATTTATTGATCCGATTAGAGAAGATGTATATGAAGCTATAGAAAAATGTAAGACCGCCGGAGTAAAAGTAGTCATGATTACTGGTGATCATCCTTTGACCGCGTTTTCCATAGCTAAGAATTTAAATATAGCAAATAAAATGTCGGAAGTGGCAACCAATATTGATGTTAATATTTATTATGACAAAGGTGAAAAAGAATTTGATGAATTTGTAAAGACTAAAAAAGTATTTACAAGAGTTACACCTATCCAAAAATTAAGGATTGTAGAGTCATATAAACGTCAGGGTGAATATATTGCTGTTACCGGAGATGGAGTAAACGATGCTTTAGCTCTTAAGGCAGCAAATATCGGAGTTGCTATGGGAAGTGGTACTGATGTTGCTAAAGAAACCAGTTCTATGATTATTACTGATGATAATTTTAAATCTATTGTAAATGGCATTGAAGCAGGAAGAAATGCCTATAATAATATTCGTAAGGTAACCTATATGCTTTTATCAACAGCCGTAGCTGAAGTATTATTTTTTTCCTTTTCCATTATTCTTAATATGCCTATGCCACTTATTGCTATTCAGATTTTATGGCTAAATATTATTACGAACGGTATTCAAGATATTGCCTTAGCTTTTGAAAAAGGTGAAGGAGATGTTATGCATCAAAAACCAAGAAATCCCAATGAAAAAATATTTGATAAGTTATTATTAAAAGAAATGTTTTTATCAGGATTATTTATTGGTGGTATAGTTTTTATAGTATGGTACTTTTTAGTAAATTATTTAATATTGGATGTATCTTTAGCTAGAAGTTATATTGTCATTTTAATGGTCTTTATGCAAAACATTCATACCTTCAATTGTCGTAGTGAAAAAAAATCGGCATTTGAAATACCAATCAAAAATAATCCATTTGTTTTTTATTCGGTATTAGGAGCTATTTTACTACAGTACATTGTAATTAAAATTCCTTTCTTTAATACTATTTTAAAAATCCATGATATTCCATTTAGATATGTCATTATTTTATTCTTTTTGGCTACACCTATTTTGTTAGTAATGGAAATTTTTAAATATCGCATGCTAAAAAGAAATCAAGAGTAGGAGATATTATGAAATTAGCAGTTTTTGCCGATATACATAGCAATAATTTAGTATTTAAGAAGGCTTATGAAGATACGAAAAAGATGGCAATAGATAAATATATTTTTCTGGGAGATTATGTTACAGATGGAATAGATAGTAATAAAGTCTTAGAGATTGTTAAAAATTCTGATGGATATGTTATCAGAGGAAATCGTGATGATGCCATCCTAAGCTATCATAATGGACAAAATCAGCATTGGAATGATTACATACAATGGCAAAATATGGTTTATGGTTATCAGGTTTTAAATACGGAAAATATTGCTTATTTAAAAACACTTCCTTTTTTTCAAACTATTAAAGTAGCAAATAAAAAGATTATGATGTTTCATGCTTCCCCCTATAATATGACAGAAAAAATCTTAAAAGAAAGTTATGATGTATTTGATAAATTAATCAGAGATTTTAATTGTGATATTTATTTATTCGGACATTCGCATCGTAGTTTTGTTGCTTTTTATAAGAAATGTTATTTTATTTGTCCAGGTTCAATTGGTTTACCTTGTGAAGATTATCCATTTAAGTATGGTATTTTAACTATTGAAAAAGGAAAAATATCTTATGAAATAATTAAAGTTTATTATAATTATCAGGAACTGTATGATTATTATACTAAAAGTGATTATTATCAAAAAAATACTCCTTGGTGTAGATTAATATTAACTACATTAAAGGATGGTCGAGATCATTTTGAATATTTTATAAATTATAGTAAGAAAGTAGCTCAAAAAAATAATATAGATACATCTAAGGGGATTCCTGATAACTTATTTTTACAAACATTAGATGATTATCTTCAGAAACAAAATTACTATATTAATTAATAGAAATTTTGCTAATTGGATTTACTTTCTTTGGTAATTTTGCTATAATTTTGTATAGAATAAGGAGGGCTAGTTATGGATACTATTATTAAGGAAATTAACGAAAGCCTAACAAGAATATTAAACGATTTGGAAAACCGTCGATTAGTCAGCCAAAAAGATTTGGATGTTGTTACAGCTAAAATTAATGAAAAAGTAGATGAAGCCAAAGATTATAAAGTGGAAGTTGATAATGCTAAAGGCAAAATAAAGGCTTTAGAAAAAGAAATAGAATCTTTAGAAATAGATTTAAATGATTTAAATGAACGATTTGGTAAAAAAGATTTTAATGTCATATTGGAAGCAGGTAATCGAGAAATTAATGCTAAAATTATGGAAAAACAAAATCAAATTACCAAACATCGTCAAAAAATAGCTGAACTGACTGAAAGAGCTCGAAGCATTAAAGATTTATTAATTAATTTAAAAAAAGATCGTAAATTAAAAGAAGAAAGATTAGATATTGTAACTAAAGCTTATGAATATTATAATGAATCTTTAAATAAAATAATTGAATATGCTAAAAATAATCCTAATTCTTTAAATAATTACGGTGTCTCTTATCCAAACTTAAATTTTGAATATACCGGAGAACCTATGACCGAGGTTTTCGATGAAATAGAATCAATGGATAATAATGAAGATAAACCATCAGAGATTGATTTAACTCCCGAAGAGGAAGCTAATTTAGATGATCTTTTTGAAAAACTAAAAAATAAAAACAATGATTTAGAAGAATTAAATAAAAGCATTGATGAAGAATATAAAAGTATTTTCGGTGAAGAGAATACAGAACCTGAGGAAAATACTGAAGATACAAATTTAAATATAACCGAAAATGATCTTAATACGCCACTTGAAACAACAAATATTTTTGATAAACCAATAGAAGATAATCTTGATATACCGGATATTTTCGGTAATGAAAATAATATTTCTACTGATTCATCTGATAAAATAATTAGTTTCTTTTATGAATACGGATTAGATTTTAATAAATTTACTACTGATGATCAAGAAATTATAAAAAATATTTTTGATGAAAGTCATTTTCGTAAAATTTTAGAAATCTTAAAAAATAATCAAATAAATTTAGAAAAAATTTATAATGCAACTAGATTATTTGAAAAAGGAGAACCGGAAGAATTAGATCAAATTTTAACTAAATTATTACTTGCCGAACAAACCAAATTAAATGTTGAAAATGTTCTTAATAATTTAGGTAACATTACTAGTGCTAATTTGAGTGAGGTTATTAATAGTTTCGGACCAAATATTAAAGATGCTGAAATTACTGATATAATTATGAAAGCTGAAAATTTAACCGGGAATATTGAAATAGAGGAACCAAAGTATTTATATGATTATGGTTACACTAATGATGATTTAATAAAACTTGAAAATAATGCCAAACATGATATATGGATTAAAATTATCATTTTTCCGGAGATTATTAAAGCAAACTATGAATATTTGCAAAATGTTGGTATTAATAATTTAAAAGAGGTATTTATAGGTTATCCTCATATGTTTACAAAAGATCCAGATAAGTTTAAAGCTATTTTTGTGAAATACGATCAAGCCGATTTAATTAGATGTATTGAAAAAAATCCGGCGGTTATCGAAAAATTATAACTCTCAAAGAGAGTTATTTTTTTTGTCAATTTTTTGTATATCTTATGTAAGATAACATTAATTTTACAATGTTTTTTTGATATACTTATGATAGTGGTGGAGATATATGAAGTATTTATTATGGACACTAACTATATTTTTTCTATTTATGCCAACAGTTTATGCCGAAAACGGTATAGTAACCACTGCTGGTGGTGTTAACGTGCGTGAAAATCCGACTACTGAAGCTAAAATAATTACAGCTATACCTAAAAATACTAATTTCTACATAGTTAATACTAATTCAGCAACAGGTAATGGTTGTGACAATCCTTGGTTTTATGTTTATTATAGTAGTTCGTATGGGTATGTATGTTCAACTTATATTAAAATTGTTGAGGATAATACAACCACTTCAACAACTTATGATAGACCTTGGACAACACCTAAAAAAGCAATAGTCGGAGGAGCAAAATTTATTAGTGGCAGTTATATTAGCCGAAAACAATTTACTTCTTATTTAAAGAAATTTAATGTTAATCCTGAAGCAAATCATCCGGTTTATAATCATCAATATATGGCTAATCTTCGTGCTCCAGCCAGTGAAGCCTATACTTCATATACTTCACTTAGAGACAATAATTTATTAAATAATCCATATAATTTTGTTATTCCGGTATTTTTAAATATGCCGGAGACAACTTATGATAGTAATATTAAAAATGTTGACTTAAAAACTGCTGATATACAAGACGAAGCTTTTGAAAATTCTATTGTTACATTTCCGGATACTTATAAACCCTATTTAAGATATTTATATACTATTCATCCAAACTGGACTTTTACACCACTTCACACTGGTTTAGATTTTGATGCTAGTGTGATAGCTGAAAAACCTGTCTGTAGTATTGAAATAAGCAGTGGTCAATGTGAAACCAATCCATATACGGTAACTGAAAAAGGTTGGTGTATAGCTACTGATGCGGCAACGAAATTCTTTTTGGATCCTCGTAATTTTTTGAATGAAATCTATATTTTTATGTTTGAAAATTTAGGCTATAATTCAATTTATACAGAAGAGATCGTTCAAAAAATATTAGATGATACATTTATGAGTGGATTATCATTAATAGATAATCAAACATATGCCAGTATCTTTGTGGAAGCAGGACAAATAGCTGATGTTTCTCCATTATACTTGGCTAGTTTAGCAATTCAAGAAGTAGGTAGAAATGGTTCAATGGCTACTACCGGTAACCAATTTGATTATGAAGGATATACTTATTATAACCTTTACAATTTCTTTAATATTGGTGCTTATAGTAGTGCTTCTTCACCGGTTAAGGCAGGTTTGGTTTATGCTAATGGGGGAGCTGGTGTTAATAATGGGGCTAATCTTGATTCGGAAAGGATAAAATTATTAAATATTTTACAAGTTGGTTACATAGATTCTTATATAAAGGGTTATAGTGTTGGTACGACAGTCGGTAACATAAAATCTAAAGTTGGTAATCAAGCTAACGTTAACATATATGATCAAAATGGTATAGAGCGTGATGACAATGCATTTATTGCCACAGGGTTTAAAGTCAAGATTACAAATGAATCTAAAGAGACAAGCTTTACTTATATGTTAAAAGGTGACATCAATGGTGATGGGGAAATTAATTCAGCCGACCTACTAAAATTAAGACAACATTTTTTAGGAATAAATTCTTTAAATGGAGTATATTTAAAAGGCGCAAATGTTACTGATGATAACGAGGTAAATTCAGCTGATTTATTAAAAATACGTCAATACTTATTAGGTATGGCTACCATTAATCAATAGGAGGCTTTTATGAAAATAATAAAATATTTATTTTATAGTTTGTTTACTTTTTTCTTTTTAATTCCACCAGTATATGCTGCCGGTACAGTTACATTATCGGTTAATTCCGGTACAATAGAAAATGGCAGTAAAGTTACAGCAACTGTTACAGCAAAAAATGTTGCTGCTTGGAATGTTACAATTTCAAGTAGTGGAGCAACCAGTGGTTGTACCGAGAAATTTGTTGGAGATAGTGGAACAGGTAAAAATACAACTAAGTCTTTTTCAGTAACTTGTAAAGCAACATCTGTAGGTATTATTAATTTCTCAATAAGTGGTGATATTACCAGTGAAAATGGTAATAATACCAAAATAAGTGGTAGTAAAAGTGTCAAAGTCGTAACACCAAGAGAAAAATCAAATAATAATAAATTAAAAAGTTTATCAGTTTCTGATTATACAATAAGTCCGGAATTTAATGCCAGTACTAATGAATATTATTTAACTGTCCCTTCAACTACAGAAAAAATAACTATTAGTGCCACAAAAGCAGATAGCTATGCTACTTTAGAAGGAACAGGTGAGAAAGAAGTAAATCTTGGCACAAATGTTTTCGAAATAGTCGTAACCAGTGAAACTGGAATTAGTAATATTTATAAATTAACTGTTTCGGTAGAGGACTTAAATCCTATTGAAGTTGAAATAAATGGTGAAAAATACACTGTAGTCAAAGAAGATAAAAACTTAAAGAAACCGGAATTATTTGATGAAACAACTGTTAAAATTAATAATTTTGATATTCCTGCTTTCTATAATGAACAAGTTAATTATACTTTAGTAGGTTTAAAAAACAGTGAAGGAATTATTACATTATATATTTATGATAATGGAAAATATCAAATGTATCATGAATATACCAGTGACAAACTTACCGTAGTTTTCTTAACAATGGATAAAAATATTAAGTTTTTTAATAAAACTAAGTTAACCATTAATGAAGAAGAAGTCATAGTTTATAAATATAAATCATTTAATATAGTTTATGGTGTTAATCTTGTTAACGGTGAAAAGCATTATTATAATTATGATGCTATCGATAATACTCTTCAAAAAATTGATTTAGATCAGATTATCGATGATTATAATCAAATAAAAGATCATCAATACATAATTTATGCTTTAGGCAGTGCTATTGTCATACTGATATTAATAATTATATTATTAAGTAGAAACAAAGCCAAAATAAAAAAGATTGAAACTAAATTAGAAGCTAAAAAAGAAAAAAAGAAAAAGTAATGATTAACTCATTACTTTTTGTTATAATATTTTTGAGGGTTTATGAAAATCAAATCTTATAAAAAAATTAAAGGTAATGAATATGAGTTAATATTAGATAATGATGTTAAAGTTAGATTATATGATGATCTAATTATTAAGCATGAGTTACTTTTAAAAAAAGAAATAACTAAAGACAGATTAACTAAAATTGTAGTTGCTAATGATAATTTGCATGCATATTATTTGGCTTTGAAATTTTTAGGTAAGAAAATGCGTTCTACAATGGAAATAAAAAATTATCTTCAAAAAAAAGAATTTGATCAAAAGATAATAGAAGAAACTATAAATAAATTAATCAAAGAAAACTATTTGAATAATCAAAAATTTATGGAAAGCTATATAAATGATCAATTTAATTTAACTTATAATGGCCCGGAAAAAATTAAACAAAATCTTATTAAGTTAGGTATAAATGAAGATCAAATTGTTATTAATAAAGATTTTAGTGAAAAAATTAAAACTTTAATTTCTAAAAAAATAAAATTAAATCATAAATTAAGTACCAATGCTTTAAAGCAAAATATAACTACTTATTTAATCGGGCTAGGTTATCGTAAAGAAGATTTTATAGATGAACTAGATAATATTAAATCTAATGATAAATCTCTAATAAAAAAAGATTATGAAAAGATTATGAAAAAATATCAAAATAAATATGATTCATTTCAGTTAAAAATGAAAGTTAAAGAAAAATTATATCAAAAAGGATATACTCCAGATTTAATAAATGAATGGATAGAGGAGAATTTATGAAACTAAAATATCAAAGATTAAGCCAAGAAGAAAAACAAAAAGCTAAAGAAGAATTTTTAAAAAATAAAGAAAGTATAATTTATATAAAAGCTCATAAAATATATGTTTTATCTATTATAGGAATAATAGTATCGATAGCTAGTTTTGTTTTTGATTATTTCTCTAAATCAGGAACATTCAGTTTTATATTAGATGGTTTTTTATTTATATTTTCAATTATCTTTTTTATTGTAATGATTAAAGTTAAATTAAGAGAAATAAATAAATTTATTATAAATAAAAAATCAAAAAAATAATCCTCAATCTGAGGATTTTTAGTTGATTTTAAGTCATAAGAAAACCATACTAAGTATGGTTATTGATTTTGTGTTCGATATGATAATAATTGATTACTTACATAAGTTGAATATTTTTTATTAAGTTCAGAATCTTGAATTTTGAATCCATATTCTGTTCTTAATTCAACTAGTGCATTTACTGAAACAGTACCATCTGTTGATATCATTTTCTCAGATAAAGTTTTAATAATTTCATCTTTTTTATCTTTTAATGCCGGTTTATCTTTTTCTCCGGTTTTTAAAATAATGTGATATCCAAATTTAGTTTTAACAGGTTCTTTAGAATAAGCATTTAATTTTAATGCAAAAGCTGCCTCTTCAAATTCTTTAACCATTTGACCGGTATTGAAATATCCTAGGTCTCCACCTTTTTCAGCATTGCTCTTATCATCAGAATATTTTTTAGCAAGTTCATCAAAAGAAGTTCCTTTATCTAATTCCTTAATAATATTTTTAGCTTTCTTTAATGCTTCATTTTCTAGTTTTTTAACTTCATCATCTTTCATATCGTCTTTAGCATTTACACTAATTAGAATATGTTTTGCCGAAATGTCACCATGAATCTCATCATTATAGTATTCTTCAATTTGTTTATCAGTTACTAAAGTTTTAGCATAATCTTCAATGGCTTTATTACGATAATAACTAATTTCTAACATTTCTTCGAATTTTTCAACACTATTAATTCCATAATATTGATTTAATGCTTGAAGTAAAGCACTTTCATCATATTTACCATCTTTATCTACATAATATTTTTTTATGTCTTTAATTTGTTTTTCAGCTTCATTTTCAGCTTCTTTTTCAAGATCCGGATATTCTTTTGTTAAAATAGTTTTATCAATCATATCAACTAAAATACTTAAAGCATAATCTTCTTTTAAAGCATTATATAAATCATCAACACTGATATTAATGCTTTCATCTTTTTCAAATGACACTACGGCTTCCTTTCCGTTTGCCAGTTTTGGTACCTTACCACATCCTGTAATTAAGCATAAAATACATAATACAATAATTAATTTTTTCTTCATAATTTCCTCCATGTCAATTGTTATTATAACAGTATATTATTTAAAAAACAAGAACACAATTATACAAATTTCCATACAATAAAGTGAGATATGAAAAGGAGGGAGAATATGAACACTTGCTGCAATGCACATGGAATTAGTGGAGCTGCTTTTATTCTTGTATTATTTATATTATTAGTGATTATTGTAGGCGCTATTATTTAGTAAAGGAGGTATAAAGAAAATGTGTAAAGAAAAGTTCTCTATTGGAAAATTTTGCGGATTAAATAATACTTTTATCATTTTAGTCTTATTTATCCTTTTGGCTATTATTCTTGGAGCAGCTTATTTATAATAGATACAAGAAAGAGGGAATCCTCTTTTTTTATTTGGAATAATATGTTAAAATCTTTTTAGAATAGGTGAATGATATGTTTGGAAAAATCATTAGCATGGAAGATAACTGGGTTACAGTAGAAAATGTATCTCAAAAGTTAGAATATAATTATATCAATTACCATGTTATTTTCAATGAAGAAAATCGTAAAATAGTAGGGGAAATAACTAGTATTAAAGAAAAAGAAATAATCATCCTTTTAGTTGGTGAAATAAAAGATGAAGTTTTTTATTCAGGAGTGTTAAAAAAACCCAATTTTTCCACAGTACCACGTTTAGTCTATAAAAGTGAAGTAGAGCTATTTTTAGGTAATCAAGATATTTCCAACAAAGATGTTTTATATATAGGTAAATCTAATACTTATGAAGGATTTAATGTCAGTGCTGATTTAAATGGTTTTTTTGCTAATCATTTTGCCATAATCGGAAATACCGGTTCCGGAAAATCTTGTGGGGTAGCCAGATTGTTACAAAATATTTTTTATCATAATGATTCATCACTTCCAGTTAATGCTCATATTGTTTTATTTGATGTTTATGGTGAGTATAATACGGCTTTAAGTGATATTAGTAAAACACCTAATATGGGATATAAAAATTTAACTACCAAATTAGATCTTTCAGAAGGTGATATTTTAAATATTCCGGCTTATTTTTTGGAAGTAGATGATTTAGCTTTACTTTTAAATGCGACTTCACCTAGTCAGTTACCGATTATTGAGAAAGCTTTAAAACTTGTTCATATCTTTAATAGTAAAGATGAAATAATGCAGGAATATAAAAATGATATTATAGCTTCTTCTTTACTTGATATTTTGTCTTCCGGTAGAACGTCAGTTCAAATAAGAGATCAAATTGTAGCAATACTTACGCATTATAATACTTCAACTTTAAATTTAGATACCCAAATTATACAACCGGGTTATTCACGAACTATCAAACAATGTTTAAATATAGATCAACAAGGTAAAATGAATTCGGTTCAGTTTGTTGTTGATTTCTTGGGTAAATTTAAAAAATTAGATTTGAGTATGATAAAAACTGATTCAACTTTAATTTATACTTTAGATGATTTATATTATGCTTTTGAATTTGCATTAATTAGTGAAGGTATTTTAAAGAGTGAAAAAGTATATGATGAATTCAATCAATTAAAAACCAGACTTCAACAAATTATTAATAGCCCGGTAAAACAATTTTTCAATGTTACTGAGGAAAGAATCAGTAAAGAAAGATATATTAAAGAGTTATTATTTGGTGTAGGGGAAGATCGCAGACAAATTATCAACATGAGTTTAAATTATATTGATGAAAGATTTGCTAAAGTATTAACTAAAATATTTACTAAGATGTTCTTTGATTTTTCTACTGATTTGGAAGAAAGAGCTAGTTATCCGATTCATATTATTTTAGAGGAAGCTCACCGTTATGTTCAAAATGACAGTGATATAGATGTTTTAGGTTATAATATTTTTGACCGAATTACTAAAGAAGGAAGAAAATATGGTGTACTTTTAGGTCTTATAACCCAAAGACCAAGTGAATTATCCAATACAGCTTTATCACAATGTTCAAATTTTATAGCTTTTAGAATGTATCATCCGGAGGATTTAAAAATTATCAGCAGTATTTCCAGTAATGTTAGTGATGAAACAATTGAAAAATTAAAGAGTTTAACTCCTGGTATTGCGATGTTATTTGGGATATCCTTTAAATTACCTTTACTTACTAAATTTGAATTACCAAATCCAATGCCCCAAAGTACCAATGTTGATATAAAGAAAGCATGGTTTAATTAAAAAAAGAATATCATCTGATATTCTTTTTTAAGCAGCTTTTTTTAATGTTCTTATTTCTCTTGCAGTTAGTTTTACTTTTACGCCATCAATGGTAACGGTTTGTAAATTTGGTTTTTGTCTTGATTTAGTTGTATTTAACGCATGAGAACGTAAATTCACTGTTAAAGGTTTTTTGGTTGATATATTTTTCGCCATGATATTTCCTCCTTAAATTCCTTATGATTTTACCATAAAAAGACTTATGTGTCAAAGAAAATTAATCATTTAAAAGTATATATTCTTTATTATATGCTTTTAAAATTAAATCTTTGTTATAAAAACCATAATTATCAATTTTTTCCATAGGAAGGTAGATAATTTTATAATAATTATTATCATTGGCACGATCTTTTTCTTCACCACTTAAAACTGGTATTCCACTGATGATTTCACAATGAAAATAATAAGTTATAGAAGTATCATCTTCAGCTTTACCAACATATCCTAAAATATTAATATCGACATTTAATTCTTCTTTTAATTCTCTTTTAACATTGTCATTAATACTTTCACCCGTTTCTAATCCTCCACCGGGGATAGCGTAATATTCTTTGGTAATACCGTCTTTAACTTTTCTTCTGAAAAAAGCAAGTAATTGATCGTTTTCTATTATGATTGCTCTTGAAGATATTCTTTTATCCATAAATATCCTTCTTTCTTAATAATCTTACTATTAAAATTTGTCAAAGTAAATATAGTATTATATAATTAGATTAGGTGAGCAAAGTGAGAGAGTGTATTAGTATTAAAACTGATTATTCACTTCTAAAAAGTTTGATTCAAATCGATGCTTTGCTTTCTTATGCTACTAATAATAAAATAGAGACTTTGGGTATTATCGATGATAATTTATCAGGTACAATTGAGTTTTTAAAAAATTGTTATAAAAATAATATTAAACCGGTTATTGGTTATGAAATTACTTTTAAAGATAAAATAATTATT
>JAAYPA010000027.1 GCA_012520055.1 Mollicutes bacterium | reverse complement strand
TTTAAAGATGTTATTTCTCGAATAAAGAGTGTTTATGATATTAGCTTAAATAACAAAAATATTTTGATTAACAAAAATATATTAAAATTTAATAATGTGACATATAAAGCTAATCATTTAAAAACAATTTTTCAAAATTTTAGTTTAACAATAAAGTCAGGTAATAAGGTTTTAGTTAAAGGCCCTAATGGTAGTGGTAAAACAACTTTATTAGATATTATTTACGGATGTATAGAAGATTATCAAGGAACAGTAATCCGTGGTAAATATATAAGTTATGTTAATCAAAACAGTAAATTATTTTCGGGAACTATTTTAGAAAATATCATTTTAGATCAAAAATTAGATGAGAAAAAATTACAAAAAATTATTAAAATTGTATTACTTGATAATTTTATAAAAAATATTTCTAATGGTGTTGAAACCCAAATAACATCATTAATTAATATAAGTGGGGGAGAAAGTCAGAAAATCATATTAGCTAGGGGATTATATCAACATTTTGATATATTATTATTAGATGAATCACTTAGTGAAATAACGATAACAGATCGTAAAAAAATTATTCAAAATATTTTTAAAGTTTTTTCCGATAAAACCATAATTATCGTAAATCATAATTCAGATTATATTACCTATGACCGGATTATTAATTTAACTGCAGAAAGGAGAGGGATATGCTAACTGATACGGAATTATTAAATATTAAAGGCGGAGCTGTATCTTGGGGGCTAGTAGCGTTGGTAGGTGGCTTATTAACAATCCTTGCCGGAATTGTTGATGGTTATTTAAGACCATTATCATGTAACAAGTAATATGATGTAATATATAACTATGAACTAATTAACGAAAGAGATGTTTTATGATATATACAGGTAGTTATGAAAATTGTAAGTTTGGTAGACGTGTTTCAATTTCTGGTGATGGTGGTAAAAGTGTGAGTTTTACTGAAGAACTTATAAAGCTTTAGCTCCAAAATTAGATTTTTGGTTACTGTGGCATGATAATATTGGCAAAATTTCCGATATAGAGAATAATGATTTTTATATTACCGAGTATTATAAAAAGGTATTACAATACATTGATCCAAACCAAGTTTTAATAGATTTAGAAAATGCAATAATGTTATGTTACGAACCTTTTCCAATAGATGAAGACTATAATCCTAGATTACATTTTTGTCATAGGCATATTGTTTCAGTTTGGCTAGAACTAGAATGTGGGATTTTGGTCCCGGAAATTAAAACAGATGAATATGGCAACAAAACTGAATTACCTAAAATAAGTACTATCAATGATGATGTCAAAAGGCTAATTTATAAAAATATTAATAGGAGGGAGATAAGATATTGATTTTAAATAAAGATGAATTATTCCATATATATGGTGGATCTACAATTTCCGGTACTTTACTAAATGCTATTGCAAAGTTAATAAGCACATTATTTGATATTGGAAAAGCCATTGGTACAGCCATAAATATGACTAAAAATCAAACGAAATGTTAGTTCACAAAAAGTACTTTTAATGATATACTGATGATGGGTGTTTTATGAACAATAAACTTCGAAAAGTATTAAAGAGAATTGAAGAAAACGGCTTTGAAGCCTATATTGTCGGCGGATATGTCAGAGACCATATTCTAGGCATAGAATCTACAGATATTGATATTTGTACGAATGCTTTACCTAAGGATATTATTAAAATTTTTAAAGTTACCGGTAAATCAGAGTATGGATCATTTACAATCAAAATAGGTAAATATAATATTGACATAACTACTTATCGAAGTGAATCAAATTATGTTAATCGTAAACCTCAAACAGTAGAATATATAGATAATCTAATCACCGATATTAAACGACGTGATTTTACAATAAATTCTTTATGTATGAATTCCAGTGGTCAAATAATTGATTTATTAGATGGCAGAAAAGATATAGAAAAAAGAATTATTAGGGTAATAGGAGATTTAGAACAAAAATTAACTGAAGATCCTTTGCGAATCCTAAGAGCAGTTCGTTTTTCCATTATTTTAGATTTTGCCCTAGATGAAAAAATAATTATTTTTATTAAAAAAAATAAAAACTTAATAAAAACTTTAAGTTATACTAAAATTAAAGCTGAATTAGATCGTATTTTTTCTTCTAAAAGAGTTAAAGAAGGATTAAAAGTTTTAAAAGACTTAGATTTACTTGGTGTTTTGGGAATAAATTATCAAGATATAAAGATTGTTCCTGATATATTAGGTATATGGGCACAAATTGAATTTGATAAAAATTATCCTTTTACAAAGAATAATTTGCAATGTATAAATAAGATTCGAGCAATTATTAAAAATAAAGAATTAAAATCGCGAATATTATTTGAAAATGATTTATATGTTTTGATGGTTGCGGGTGAAATCTTAGATTATCAAAGAACTGAAATTACTAGGATGTATTCTAGTTTACCAATTAAATCTATCAAAAATTTAAAGATTACAACTGATGATATTATAAAATTATTAAATATTAATCCATCATCTAAAATAAAACAGATATATGATGATTTAATAGATAAAATTTTAAGTAATGAAATAAAAAATAATTATACAAGTTTAAAAAAATACTTATTAAATAAATGGAAGTGATAAAAGTGAGTAATTCTATTTTGGAAGGTTTAGTCAAAGAAAAAGATTATTGTTTTAAAAAACATTTATTTAAGGTAATTATCGATCAAAAGCTGACTATAGAGGAATTATTAGTTTTAATATATCTAATTAATCAAGATCAACCGGCTTTCGACGTATCTAAAATTAAAGAAGTAACTTATTTAGATGAAGCTAAAATAATGGAAAGTTTTACTTCTTTAACTAGTAAAGGACTGATTTTAGTTAATGTTGTTAAAGATCAAAACGGTAAAGTTAATGAAGTTATTGATTTAAGTCATATTTATAGGGCAATGGTTAGTGACATCAGTTCTAATATCAAAGCTAAAACTTCAGAAAATATCTTTACATTATTTGAAAAAGAATTTGGTAGAACTTTAAGCCCGATTGAATTTGAAATAATTAATGCTTGGTTAAAATCAGGTATATCAGAAGAATTGATTACTGAAGCGCTTAAGGAAGCCACTTTTAATGGAGTTAATAATCTTAGATATATTGATAAAATAATCTATGAATGGGGCAAGAAAGGCTTTAAAAACAAACAAGACATTGAAAATTATTTAAAACGTCCGGAAGATAAAGAAAATAAAGTTTTATTTGATTATAATTGGTTAGATGATGATGAGTAAAATTTATGAAGTTCTAGATTTAATGATTCCGAGTCCTAAATGTGAATTAAATTATTCTAAAGATTATGAATTATTAATTGCAACCGTACTAAGTGCTCATTCAACTGATAAAACAGTTAATAAGGTGACTGAAGAATTATTTAAAAAATTTGATATCAAATCTTTAGCAAAAGCCGATATTGAAGAATTAAAAAAAATTATTCGTCCTGTCGGAAATTTCAATAAAAAAGCTCTTTATACTATAAGTATTGCTCAATCACTTGTTCAAAATTATAATGGATGTGTACCAAACAAAAGAGAATATTTAGAAACTTTACCTGGAGTCGGAAGAAAAACTGCTAATGTGGTTTTAAAAAACCTTTATGATGTTCCATGTATTCCGGTAGATACTCATGTTGAAAGAGTTTCTAAGCGTTTAGGATTAGCACCTAAGGAAGCTACCCCCAAAGAAGTAGAAGAAAATTTAATGAAATTAATACCTAAGGAAAAATGGAACCGGGTAGGAGAACAACTTTTATTATTTGGTAGATATCATTGTAAAAGTATTAAACCTGAATGTACTAAATGTTTATTAATTAAAGAATGTAAAAAAGACAGTTTATAATGAACTGTCTTTTAACATGTGGTTTTAACCGGTTTTGTAACCGATTTATTAGAGCCTTTATAGGTTACTGTATATTTAACAGTATAATTTCCTGTAGTTAAAGTATAACAATCTACAACGTTATTTGTACTATTAAGGCAGGTAGGTGATGTTATTGAAACATTTGGATTATTCGTTATATCAGAACCATTCTCAGTAACTTTAACTAAATTCTGATTGGTACTTAACATAGCTTTAAATGCATCGATAGTTAAGCAATCATTCTCAATACTTGCTTGCCAATTAGGTTCTGTATTAATAGTAACAGAAATACCATCACTCATATTATCTTTAAAAATAGAATAACTTGATTTTACTATAAAACTTGCGCCACTTGGAACTGCTGCATTATAACGATAACTGGTATAGGCTGTCCATCCAAGATCTGTTATATTACCATTAACATTTAAATATACTTGATAACCAAGAGTGCCAATGTGGCTATTATTGTATTCAAAACGTTTATTTAAATATTTATTAGCCCATTTGCCATAACCTTCTTCAAAGTATTGAGTTAAATACTCTGAACTGATAGCGTCCGGAGTAGGGATACCACTCCAACTTAATAAAGTAGAACTTCCTTCAGTTGTTGCACTTAAATTAGAAGGTTTATTTAATTTGGAAAATCTTGTTGATACCTCGCTAGGAGCGGTTCCTTTTTTGAAGTATTCAACACTACGTAATTTAGAAGGAGTATATTCACTGGCTAGTTGTAAAGGATTTGTTTCAAGTTCAATAGTTGCGGTTACCACGCTAGAAGGTTGTTTAAACCTAGAATTTGTTTCCATTATACCGGTAGTTAATAATTTAGATACTGCTTTACGAGCACCACTACCAACAGAATTTAATAAATAGTATTCTTTAGTGATTTCCGGATAACCAATCCAAGTTGCACAGACATAATCAGGGGAATATACGACTTGCCATGAATCACCGATGACATCACCTTTAAGTTTTAGGTTTTTTATGATAGAGCTATCTACGCTGGAAGTACCGGTTTTACTTGCTATATCAGTACCGCTTTTACTACCGGCTGAGATATCTCCGTTTGTAACTGCGAATTTTAATATCATATTAATTAAATAAGCAGTTGAATCTTTCATAACAGTTCTTTTTTCTGGAGTAACCTTATAAACTTCACCAGAGTCAATAAATTCAACTTTGGTAAACGAATGTGGTTCAATGTAGATACCACCACGCGCAAAAGTAGCATAAGCTGCCGCTAAATCAAGTGGACTTTCCCCGGTATATGCTCCAATACTATGAGCCTCATGAATATAATTGTTGACATCATATTCAGGATGTAAGTTTAGTCCTGTAACAAACTCGTTAATTTTCTTATTAGGTATAGCTTGGAAAGTTTGTAGTGCAGTAGTGTTACGAGATGCCGCTAATCCTGTTTTAATAGTCATAATACCTTTATATGCACCATCCCAGTTTTTAACATTACCACCACCGCTATAACCGTGAACATCGTCAATAACCATTTGACCGGTTCCCCAATTTAAGTATTCAATAGCCGGACCATAATCATAAAGTGGTTTCGCAGTTGAACCTGGGTGTCTTTCATTTTGAGTGGCATAATTCCAGCTTAATTTTGATTTTTTGTTACGACCGGCACCAACCGCAATTACACCACCGGTTTTAACATCAATAACAGCAATACCGGTTTGTAAAACATCATTAGGCCATTTATAACTATTTCCATTATTAATATTGTTAATTACTTGTTGTTTTTCTTTAACAAAAGTAGAGTAAATCTTCATAGCTACCAATTCTGGATTTTTTCCAGTACGTCTTATTACTTCAGCTACAATAGTATCTATCATACCTTGATTTTCTTTATCAATATTACTGTTTTCATCCAGTAAAGAAGTAACCGAAATACTTTTAGCTATTTCACATTCTTCATCTGATATATAACCATGACGTTTCATTAAATTTAATACTTGATTACGTCTTGCTTCGGCTTTTTCCGGATGACTAAATGGATCATAAGCATCCGGAGCTTGAAACAATCCTGCTAAAACAGCTGCTTCGGTTAAAGATACTTCTCCAATTGATTTACCAAAATAAGCTTGAGCGGCTTGTTCAATTCCATAAGTTCCTGCTCCTAAATAAGGAATATTTACATAAAATTCAATAATTTGTTCTTTGGTATATTTTTTTTCTAGTTTAAAGACTGCCATATAAATATCAGTAAATTTACGAATAATACCTTTAATACCACTAGCTACTGGATCAGTAAATGTTTGTTTAACAACTTGCATGGTTAAAGTAGATCCACCACCGGCATCACTGTTACCCAGTAATTGACCGACTGAAGCTTTTAAGAATCTTGCTAAGTCAATACCGCTATGTTGCATGAATCTTGAATCTTCGGTAGCAAGTAGCGCATCAACAAATACTTCGGGAAGTTCATCATAAGAAACTTTTTCACGGTTTTTAGCTCCGACTCTGGCTAGTTCTTCACCACTTGCATAATAGATTGTGGAAGCATCTGAAGCATATAACCCTTCTTCCGAAAAATCCGGAGCACTAATAATAATATAAACAAAGAAGGATATTACTAGCATAACCACGGCAATTAGCCCAAGCATTAATAATATTAAGATTTTTTCACCGAAATTGCGATTACGAAACTTTATTATCTTATTTTTGGTTTTTTCTTTATTTTTTTTAGTTTTTTTCATATTTCTTTCTCCTTTAAAAATATAATTTATCGAGAGCTTTTAGATAGTTTAAAGTTGGATTATATTTTAATTTAACTTCTGATCCGTAACTTTTAATATATTCGTATGGAATACTTTTTCGATTATTGTTTTCAATAAAATTAATTAAATCTTCGCCTTTAAACAAGTAAATTTCATGATTTATTTCAATAATTAAAAAACTTATTCCACTATTTTTTAATACTTTTTTAATATGATTAATTTGATGATCACAAATATTACCTAAAGGAAAAGAAGTTTTATTAGTAGTACTTTTAGCATCAAAATCAAGATATTTTCCTTTGTAAACGCCAACATAATCTAAACTGGATTTACATTTTAATTTTCCTTTGGTCAAGACGTTGTTTTGTTCATATGTAACTTTAGTAATGGTAACCGGAGTAGGTTTTTTATAAATTAGAGCGATATTATTAACATCATAATATTTATTAGCTTCATTGATAAATGCTTCTAAATCCATTCCTCTTTTAGCATAAGATACATTTTTAACATATTCTTTTTTTAGATTATTTGGATATATCAAAACAATCACCTTATATAATTATATATTATATTAATCAAAAATACTAGATTCCCACTAATTATTTGCATTTTTTTACACATTTATATATAATACATAGGTAAGGAGAAATTATGAAAATAGATAATTCTACATTAAGTGTTATAGCTGTAAGAACCAGTCAATATCCTGATGATAATAAACCGGAGTTTTTACTTGTCGGAAGAAGTAATGTCGGTAAAAGCAGTTTTATAAATACTTTATTGGGAAGAAAAAATTATGCTAAAACTAGTAGTAAACCCGGTAAAACTCAAACATTAAACTTCTATCTATGTAATGAAGACTTTTATTTGGTAGATGTTCCTGGTTATGGATATGCAACTGTCGATAAAGTAACGCAAAAGAAATTTGGATTAATGATTGAAGAATATTTGACAACCAGAACTAATCTTCAAAGAGTATTTATGATAGTTGATTCCAGAATTAAACCGACCGAGAATGATGTTTTAATGTATAATTATTTGAAATATCATAATCTTCCGGTTACGGTTATAGCTACTAAATTTGATAAAGTAAAAGCTAAAGATAGAGAAAAGAATTTAAAACATATTCATCAAGTATTAAATATTATAGAAAGTGATAATTTAGTATACTTTTCAAGTATTACTAAAAAAGGACGCGATGAAGTTTACGAAATTATTGCTAAAGATTTAAATATTAAAGAAACAGATAATTAATCTGTTTTTTTACATTGAATTAAAGGGTAATATTTGATACTATTATCATAGGTGAGGATATGAGAAATAAAAATGGTTTTACATTAGTAGAACTTTTAGCGGTAATAGTTATATTAAGTTTACTGATTGCTATAGCTGTGCCAAGTTCTATTACAATAGGTAATAAGATTAAGGAAAAACTACTAAAAGATAAATTAACATTAGCGGAAAAAAGTGCTATTTTATGGGCTCAAGACAATAAAAAATGCTTTACTTCTACCGGATGTTCTCAATATTCTTTTACGATGGATGGTAATTGTACCGTAAATACTAATCAAAAGAGATGTCAAATCACTCTTCATGATTTAGCAACCCATGAATATTTAAAATTTGATAAAGAAGATATAATTGAAAATCCGGTAAACCCTTCCAAATGTTTAAATTATTATAAAATTAATATTACTTATAATAAGTTAAATAAAAGTTTTTCAGCTACTTTGGAACCAACTAATCAAAATGAAAGTTGTCCATCATAAAACAAACATAATAGTTTGTTTTTTTGGTTATTTATGTTAAGATTATAGTGATTTAAAGGAATGATAACATGAGAAAAACAGTCTGTTTAATTGGTAGACCTAATACTGGTAAATCTACTTTGTTTAACCGTTTAATTAAAGAGAAAAAAGCTATTATTGATGATATGCCGGGAGTAACCAGAGATCGAATTTACGGTATAGTTAATTATAAAGATTATAGTTTTCACTTAATAGATACAGGTGGAATTGATCTTTCTGATGAAACTTTTAATGAAAATATTAAATTACAAGCTGAAATTGCTATTGAAGAATCAGATGTAATTGTTTTTGTCATTGAAGGAAGAAGTGAACTGACCAGTAATGATTTACTTATTGCTAAAATGTTACAAAAAAGTAATAAAAAAGTTATTGTAGCAGTTAATAAATTAGATGATCAAAAACATGATATGGAAGTTTATAATTATTATGAATTAGGTTTTGATACCTATATTCCGATTAGTGCCGAACATAATAGAGGTATTAATGAATTACTTGAAGAAATTACTAAGGATTTTCCGGTTTCAATATTAGAAGAAGAATCAAATTTAAAATTTTGTCTTATCGGAAGGCCTAATGTTGGTAAAAGCTCTTTAATAAATGCTTTATTAAATGAAGAAAGAGTTATTGTTTCTGATGTTCCGGGAACAACTAGAGATGCAATTGATACTAAATTTACTTATGATGAGAAAGAATATATTGTTATTGATACAGCCGGAATGCGAAAAAAAGGTAAGATTTTTGAATCAGTCGAAAAATATAGTTTGATCAGAAGTTTAAAAGCTATAGATCGTTCTGACGTATGTGTACTGGTAATTAATGCTGAAGAAGGCATTATCGAGCATGATAAACATATTGCTTCTTATGCTTTAGATGCCGGTAAAGCTTTAGTTATTGTCGTTAATAAATGGGATTTAGTTAAAAATAAGGATGAATCTATCAAAAAATGGACAGAAAATATCAGAGATAATTTTAAATTTGCTTCTTATGTTAATATTGTGTTCTTATCCGCTTTAGAAAGGAAGCGTCTTCATACTTTGATGCCGGAAATATTAAAAGCTTATGAATCAGCTTGTAAAGAAATCAAAACTTCGGTATTAAACGATGTCATTAGAGAAGCGGCTACTTTACACCCGGCCCCATCATATAAAGGCCAAAGACTGAAAATATATTTTGTTCATCAAGCAGGTAGCAAACCTCCTAAATTTGAGTTTTCGGTTAATAATAAAAAATTAGTACATTTCAGTTATGAAAGATATTTAGAAAACAAAATCAGAGAAGCTTTTGATTTTACCGGAACACCAATTATATTAAAATTTACCAGTCGAGGTGAAGAAAAATGAAAAGTAAAACAATTTGGATGATTATTATATTTTTATTATTAGTGACAGTTTTTACTTTCTTTTTAGGTTATATCTATACTACTGAAAGTAGAGTAGAGTTTTATGCTAAAGTAAAAGAAGTAAGAAATAACAGTCATATCATAAATCCTTATCCAAATGAAGCTTTTGATTATGAAGAGATTAATTTAATAATTCCCGATAAAAAATATCAAGTAGGAGATATTATTAAAATCGTTACTGATGGTAAGGTTATGGAAACATATCCTGTTACTATGCATGCTATAAATACCAAATTAATTAAAAAAGAGAAAGTAGAAGAAATCACTACCACTCCTATTGAAGAAGTAAGTAATGAAATAATTATTAATGAAATAACCGGGTATATTGGTAAGATTAAAGATATTGACTTAGATCAAGCTAAAACTTATGTCATAGATATTGTTGATTATATATTTAATGAAAAAGAAATCTTAAGTACTAAATTTATTAACTTATCTAATGAAGCTAAACTGCAAGTAATCAAAAAAGCTTTAGAATTAGATGACGCTATTAATAAAAAGTTTCCTAATTATAAAAGTGATTTAGCTACCGAATATCGTAGCATGAAAGGTAAATTAGTTACTTTCTATTTAGAAAAAACCAGTAACTTTTGTGAAAACAATGATGCTATATGTAATGATGCCAAACAAGCATTCCTAACTTTAAAAGATAAATTAAATCTATCTTGGGCATTTGTTACCAGTATTAAAGAAGTAAGTGCTAATGAACTACAAAAGTGGTATGAAATCTATCAAGGAAAATAAAATAGTTTTAAATGGACAAGAATATACCTATATTATTCAAAGAAAAAATATCAAAAATATCTATTTTCGGGTTAAAGAAGATTTAAAAATATATGTCAGTACTAATTACTTGGTAAGTGTTTCCCAAATTGAAAAGTTATTAAAGGCCAATATTTCCGATATAGAAAAGTTATATCAAAGAGCATCTCATAAACAAGAAAAACTAATATATTTAGGGGATAAACTAACTTTTCAATATGAAAATACCAAACCGAGAATTGAAAATAATATAATCTATGGTAAGAGTGAAGAAGAATGCCAAAAACATATTTATAGTTTAGCCGGTGATCTTTTTAAACAAAGAATAACTCAAATTAAGTATCAGTTTAATGATTTACCTGATTTTAAATTAAGAGTCCGTAAAATGAAAACTAGATGGGGTGTCTGTAATAAAAAAAGTATGACAGTCACGTTAAATTTAGAATTAATTACTAAACCAGTTAATTTAATAGATTATGTTATTATTCATGAACTATGCCATTTTAAATATATGGATCATTCTTTTAAGTTTTGGAACTATGTTGCTAAATTTTACCCTTATTATAAAAAAGCCAGAAAGGAATTAAAGTACTAATGATTGAATCTTTGCAAAATGAAAAAGTAAAATTATATGCTAAATTAAATAATAAGAAGTACCGTAATGAGCTTAATTTATTTGTTGCTTCCGGTCATCATTTAGTAACTGAAGCTTTAAAAAAGAATATTGTTAAAGAAATATTATTACTTAATGGTGAAGAAAATGTTTATGGTAATGTTACTTATGTTACTTCGGAAATTCTTAAAAAAATATCCGGACTGGATAATGCTCCTAAAGTACTAGCTATTTGTCATAAATGTCAGGGACAAGATATTAAAGGAAATGTCATTATGTTAGATGATATCAGCGATCCGGGCAATTTAGGGACTATAATCAGAACAGCTGTTGCTTTTAACTATGATACGATTATTTTAAGTTCTGATACTGTAGATGTTTATAATCCCAAAGTCATAAGAGCAACCGAGGGTATGATTTTTCATATAAATATTATACAAGATAATTTAAGTAGTAAAATCATGGAATTAAAAGATAAAGGTTATTTAATTTACGGAACTGATGTAAGGGGCAAATCTAATATTGTTTTAGACAAAACTAAAAAACATGCTTTAATAATCGGTAGTGAAGCAAGTGGTATAAAAAAAGATTTACTTTCTTTATGTGACGTGTCTTTATGTATTAAGATCAATCCTAATTGTGAGAGCCTTAATGCAGCTGTAGCAGCTGGTATATTAATGTATGAACTTACTATACAATCTTATTCTTCCGTGCTACAATAAAATAGGTGAAGGCAGTGAAAGATACAGAATTTTTAAAATCATCTTTAATTGTAAATCGAGGAATTTATAATAATCAAATAACTTTTGAAAATACATTAGAAAGTTTTAATAATGCAATAACCAATAATTATGCTATTCTCTTTAGTGTTAATATAACTGAAGATGATGTATTAATCGTTTACCATGATGATAATTTAACAAGATTAATGAATTTAAAAGATAAAATTAATTCTATTAAGTATAGTGAATTAAATTATTTATGTCCTTATCATGTTCCGACTATCGAAGAAGCTTTAAACACTATAGCCGGAAAAGTTCCTATTATCATTAATATGCGAGTAACGGGTAAAAAACATTTTCCGGAAAAAGAACTTGCTAAACTATTAGATAAATATAATGGTAAATTTGCTGTCTTAAGTCGTAATGCCAAAATAATCAGATGGTTTAATAAGAACCGTCCCAATTATATTATTGGAGAAATTTTAACACGTAGTTATAATTTTTCCCTTAGTAATTGTTTAATTGAAACAGATTTTAAAAGTATTAATGTTGAATATTATAATTTATATAAAATCAAAAAAATTAAAGAATCATCTTTAGTAATTGGTTATTTAATAGACAATCAAGAAAAATATTTAGTATATAAAGAAGTTTTTGATAATTTAGTTATTGATAAAGTATATGAACTGCAAATGATTGAAGAAGTATTATAAAAGCATTTTTCTATTTGAAAAATGCTTTTAACATGCAAAACCTTTATCTTTTAATGGTCCTTGAGAGTGAGAGATTATATTAAAACCTTCTTCAGTTATCATAACAACATTTTCGATAAAATATTTTTTATTTTCATTTTCACAAGTTTTATCATATGTATAATAGGTTAATTCTATATCTTTAAGAGATTTAT
>JAAYPA010000003.1 GCA_012520055.1 Mollicutes bacterium | reverse complement strand
TAGAACTCATTTAAATCCATTCGGTTATTTTTATATAATCTAATAAATAATTTCTCGGTTTCCTTATTAAAATAATCTTCATATTCATTTATCAAAGCACTAAATTTTCTAAACTTTTTATGAATATTTTTATTTTCTTCTTTAAGTAAAGGTAGAATATGATTTCTGATTCTATTTCTAGTATAAGAATCATCTTTATTAGTATAATCTAAAGCATAATGAATATGATTATTTTTTGCATACTCCATTATTTCTTTTTTAGTAACGTAAATTAGAGGTCTGATAATATCATATTCTTCTCTTTTAGTACATACGGAAAAACCGGAATATCCTTTAAAGGCTGTTCCTCTAATTAGCCTCATCATAATGGTTTCAACTAAATCATCACCATGATGAGCGGTAAATAAATATTTACTTTGATATTTTTTTAATACTTTTTCAAAAAAATTATAACGATAAATCCGAGCATACATTTCTATATTACCTTTAGGATATTCATTAATACTGGCATTTTCAAAAATAAGATTATTTTGCTTACAATATTCTTTTAGTTTTTTCTCTTCTTCATCAGATTCTTTTCTAAGTTTATGATTAACATGTGCTACAACGATATTTAAATTCTCTTTTTTTAGTATATCTAATAATACCATGGAATCCGGTCCA
Organism: Mollicutes bacterium; assembly: GCA_012520055.1. Classification (GTDB taxonomy): domain Bacteria; phylum Bacillota_I; class Bacilli_A; order RF39; family UBA660; genus DUUS01. The sequence goes on along the minus strand of JAAYPA010000003.1, from coordinate 28,141 downwards.
TAAGAGCATGCTAAAACAATATATTCATCAAAAATATTTAGTTTTTTAATATATTTAATTACTTCCTCCATAATATCACTGATTCCTTAATAATCATTAGTATATATATATTATGCCTTTTTTTCAATGTTTAAATAAAAAACTCCGTATAAAATACGAAGTTTAAATAATTCTTAACGTTTACTAAATTGTGGTGCTCTACGTGCTTTTTTAAGTCCGTATTTCTTACGTTCTTTAATTCTTGCATCACGAGTAAGCATTCCAGCACTCTTTAATATTTTACGATATGAATCATCACGAGTTTGATCAGTCTCAGCATCAAATAATAGTAAGCATCTTGCAATACCTAATCTGATAGCTCCAGCTTGGCCTTTAAAACCTCCACCGGTAACAGTAACCGTAATATCAAAAGTTTTTTCATTGTTAGTTAAGACTAATGGTTGTTTTAAGTCCATAACCAAAGTAGCAAATGGCATATACTTATTAACGTCTTGACCGTTAACTACAATATTTCCTTTACCAAGAACCATCTTTACTTTAGCAATAGAACGTTTTCTTCTGCCTGTCGCAGTTATTTCTTTTTTCATTCTCAATTCTCCCTATTAAAGTGTTATGGCAGTTGGTTTTTGTGCTTCATGTTTATGGTCAGGTCCAGCATATACAAATAATTTTTTGTACATAGCTCTACCTAAACGACCTTTTGGAAGCATTCCCCAAACTGCTCTTTCAACCATTTCTACCGGATATTTTTCAATCATGGTTTCTGCAGTACGTTCTCTTAACCCACCTGGATAACCTGAGTGATCATAATAAATTTTCTTTTGTAATTTATTACCTGTTAATATGATTTTATCGGCATTAACAATGATAATATAATCTCCGCAATCGATATGTGGTGTAAATGTTGCTTTATGTTTTCCTCTTAACATATGAGCAACTTTAGAAGCAACTCTACCTAGAGGTAGTCCTTCTGCATCAATTACAAACCACTTACGATCAACGTTTTCTTTAGTTTGCATAAATGTTTTCATATATTTTCCTTTCTTTACCAATCTTTTTTTGTAACTTCCCACATCACAAAAAAAGCCCAGTAAACAATGTACCAGATTAAATTATATGAGAAACCCTTTTAAAAGTCAACAAATTTCTGGCTTTTTGCCTAAATTTAACGTTCTTTTTTAAAAAAATAGTGAATAGAATATATCTTATCCACATATTTTGATAAATCTTGCTTTTATTCTGTCTTTTCTGAGTAATTTCATGATTTCATATAAATCCGGTGTAGTAGTTTTTGTAGTTAAAGCTACTCTTAAAATGTTACTAATATCAGCTACGTTTCCAATATATTTTTCTGGATTTTCTTTGTATAATTTCATTTCTGGAGCATAACCTAATTCAGTAGCTAATTCTTTGATTTTTCTAAACCATGTTTCTTTATCATCAGTTTCTTCGAAGTATTTATCGATATATAAGTTAATAACTTCTCTATAATTGTCTGCATTATTAACTGAAGTAAAATCTACTTTATTGTAATCATACAATTCGTCATACATGTAAAAAATATGTTCTTTAATATCTGCCCAACAGGCAAAATCTTTTCTTGGTTTTGGTTGCTCTCTTTCTATATTTAAGATGGCTGTTGTATATTCCGGATATTTAGCTATAATTTGATAAAAATCATTATCATATTTTTGTGCCCAATTTAAAACATTATTATAAACATCAAGTGCCTTTAATCTGGAAATATAATTCTTAGATATATTTAATAATTTTTCTAAATCAAATAATGAACCACTTGAAGACATTTTTTTAAAATCAAATTTAAAATCGTCAATATTTCCGCTAGGGTTTTGTTCAAGCCATCCTTCAAAGTTAGAATTGGCAGTAGTCATTAAATATAAATATACGGCTTTTACCGGTATTCCTTTTTCATGGTAATAACTTAATGCTGATTCTGGATCTTTTCTTTTAGATAGTTTGCGAATTGAATTGCCATCTTTTTTATTAATTAAGGCCACATGACAATATTTTGGTAACTTAAAATTAAAGATTTCAAATAATTGTTTATGAATAGGAAAAGAACTTAACCATTCTTCTCCTCTTAATATATGAGTAGTACGCATTAAATGATCATCTACTAAATGCGCAAAATGATAAGTAGGTATACCATCTGATTTTAGTAAAATAACATCCATATCATTTTCCGGGAACTCAATTGTTCCCTTAACTAAATCAACACATTCAATCTTTTTATTAAAATTACCGGGAGATTTTAATCTGGTAACAAAGACTTCACCATTTTTAATTTTTTGTTCTATTTCTTTTAAAGATAAATTGCGACTTTTAGCATATCTACCATATATACCAATTCTTTCTTTTTTACTTTCTTGAACATGTCTTATTTCTTCAAGATCTTTTTCGGTCATAAAACAAGGATAAGCTAATCCTTCTTTAACTAAATGTTTAGCATAGGTTTGATAAATTGCTGCTCTTTCACTTTGAAGATATGGTCCGTAATTACCTATATCTTCAGTTTCACTTATTCGTCCTTCATCAATAGGAAAATCAAAATTCTTAAAATCATCAATAATCCCTTGAATACCGTTTTCTACACTTCTTTTATCATCAGTATCTTCAATTCTTAAATAAAAAACTCCATTAGTATCAATAGATATTTTTTTGGCAATGAACGCTGTTCTTAAACTACCCATATGAACAAATCCGGTAGGAGATGGAGAAAATCTTGTAACAATTGCTCCTTCCGGTAAATTTCTTTCCGGATATAATTTTTCATAATAATCAATATCCTTATCTATATGTGGAAACATTAAATCTGCTAATTTTTGATAATCCATATTCTTGCCTCTTTCTTTAATTAATATAACACAACTTTATAAGAAAAAAAACTAACATATTAGTTAATTTTTAATTGCTTCTAAATATCTTTTATAAACTATTTCCCAATTTATAATATCCACTATTTTATTTAAGTATTCTTCTCTTTTAGTTTTATAATCTAAATAATAAGCATGTTCCCATACATCTATAACTAAAAGAGGTATAAAATCCCAGATAGTTAAATTAGAATGTTTTTCTACTTGAAGAATAATCAGTTTGTCAGTTGATTTACTATAGCCTAAAATTCCCCAACCAGATCCTTCGATTTTTAACGCACTTTTAATAAAATGTTTTATAAAAATTTTATAATCGCCAAAACTTTTTTCAATCTTTTTTTTAAATTCATCCGTAACTTCTTTCTCATAAGGCGTTATATTTTCAAAAAATAAACTATGAAGAATAGCTCCACCACCTTGAAAAGCCAATTCCTTTTCTAAAGCTTTAATATTATCATAGTTATCTTGCAAACGAGCATTTTCCAAATCTCTTAAAACTTGATTATAATTATTTACATAATTTTCATATAAAATATTATAATGATTATCTAAATTTTCAACACTTAAATAACCAGCAAAATCTTGCAGACTATATGGTAATTGAATTTTTTCCAACATTTTTATCACCCTTCTAAATTATTTTATGTTTTTTGTCTGTCTACTATCCAAGTATAGAACCAAAAACCAAATTTAACATATACATCATGTCTTAAATCATCTTTATAAGAGAAAATTGGTCTGCGTATTATTTTATAATTTAATCCATAATAAGTAATTTCCGGTTCTTTTTCATTAATTTTAGCTATTGCAAAAATTGGTTTATTATTATTTATTATTTGATGATAATCTATACTTCCAGTAATAAAACCGAGTAAAATTAAAGTTATTAAACCAATTAAGATCATTTTCCGATTTTCTTTTAAAGCCTTTTTACTAAATAACCAGACATTTAACCAAGTAATAGCAGATAAAAATGCCGGGATAAATACAATTCTTAATAAAATTAATTTATCAGGAAAATTATCCCAAATACATGTTCCGTTAAAATAAAATATTATTAACGTTAATATTAAATATGCTAAATATAATCCTACAGAAAATAATATTTTCATCTTATCATTCCTTATTATGAGTATAACATATTTGACTTTAATTGTATAATTTTTATTTACAGTAGCCCAATAATTACTAATACATATACTATAAATGTATAGTAAATAGAAAGGTGGTTTACTATGATGACTTATACAGTAATAAGAGGTGATACTTTATGGCACATAGCCAGAATTCATGGTTTAACCTTACAAGAACTTTTAGCAGTTAATCCCCAAATTACTAATCCAAATTTAATTTTTCCCGGACAAGTAATTAACATACCTAAAATCAATAAAAATCACTATACCGTTAAACAAGGTGATTCCATGTGGCAAATAGCCAAGAACTTAAATGTTACACCACAAGATTTAATGGAAAATAACCCGCAAATATCCAATCCTAATACTCTATTTCCTGGTCAAATCATATATACTCCTTCTGATGATACTGCTCCTATTATACCTTCTACTCCGGTAGTACCAAGTGATATTAAAAATTTAGAAACCGAAGTAGTTAAACTGATAAACAGCGAAAGAACTAAAGCCGGTAGAGCAGTTCTTACCGAAAATAGTAATTTAAGTAATGCGGCTAGATTAAAATCAGAAGATTTTGTTAATAATAAATATTTTTCTCATGAATCACCAACTTATGGCAGCCCATTTAATATGTTAAGTTCTTTAGGTATAACCTATACTGCTGCAGCTGAAAATATTGCTAGTGGCCAAAGAAACGCTGAAGAAGTTATGAAATATTGGATGAACTCTCCGGGACATCGAGCTAATATTTTAAGTTCTTCATACAATCAAATTGGTGTAGGCGTTGCAAGAGATCAAAATGGCAATCTATATTGGACACAGTTATTTATTAAAAATTAAAACAGCATTTCATTTCTGCTGTTTATTTTTTTTGGATATAATTTCTAGTTTACCAACATTATTAACTGAAAAATCTATGTGGGTAATTTCACTTATTTCAAAATAAGCTGTCATGTCAGGTAATAATATTTCCATTTTCTTCTTTTATTTCCATAATTTTTCCCCTAAAGTTAAATATATTTTATTTCATGATAAACATTTAAATTTGGCATTCTTTTAATAAGAGTCTTTTTCATTATTGATGCTTCTTTGCTTGTAACACTAGATTTTTGAGGCTCTTCAAAGCAATCATTAGTTAGTCCGTATTCACCTATAATCATATTATAAAAATCATTTGTTGTAGCGATTTCTATTATGTCTTTATTACTTAAATCAGATTGATTTAATTCCATCAACCTTCTTTCATATTCAGAAATTTCTCTAAGATTTTCACTTACTAAATATGAACTAGGTATATTTCTCATACCTAAAACTCTTGATAAATTATCTAGTGAGCACTGGCTTAATTGTTTGTCATACTCCTCTTTCATCTCATATAATTTTTTTAATTTTGTACTTATTCTTTCTTTCTCTAAATTACATAACTCTAGATCATTAATTGTTTGATATAGAAATATATCTCCAATTTTAGTGGATTTATATCCTTCAGGAATATTTTCTTTTATTTTATATGGTGGGTATTCATGGTAATCAAAATTAAATAGTCTGATCGATCCTCTTGGTAAAGGATAACAAATACTTAAATTTTCTAAATCATCAGTTATTAATAAATTATCGTGATCATTCAAACTTAATACATGGTTATAAATGTTGTAAGTAGCTATTTTTTTATATATTTCTAACTCTGACAATACTAGTCTTTCATCATCACTAATTTCATCTCTTATTACTGAGAATTCAACTTCTATTAATGCTTCTAAGTATTCAAAAAATGGTTTTTGTAAAACCTTTTTGTATTGATTTAGTAATGTCCGAAGCTCTTTTTTGGTACTTATTTTACTAGGATGTTGATCTAATCTTTTTATCTCATTAAAATCAATTCTATTTTCCATTTTATCTCCATATATTATCTATTATTTCTTTTTTTTACTAATGAATAAACTTCTTCGTGAATTTCTTCAATTGTTCTTAATTGATTGTTTTTTACGCAATCTACTTTAGAAAAATTATATAATTCGGCTAGCTCTAAATATGTATTTTCTGCGTTTCTTAAATGTTCTTCACTTGTTTCATGTTGATCTAATTCTAATCTATTTTTCTTTAATTCTACTGCATATTGGTAAGGCATATAAAGAAATATTACTAAATCCGGCCTTGGAAGTTCTAACAATCCGTATTCCAAGGTTTCTAACCATTTATACATAGCCAGTCTTTCTTCTTGGCTCTTTAATTTTCCTCCTTGATGACCCATATTAGATTCTACATAACGATCGATAACTACATTAATGTTATTAGCTAAAAATTCTTTAATCTTATTTGAATTATATCTTCGATCAGCTGCAAAATATAAAGACGCTACTTTTGGATCAACACTTGCTGCGCCTTCTGGAAAATATCCATCACAGATATGTTGTTTTCCTAAATAAGGACCGCCAACTATTTTACCAGTTGGAGAATCATAATTAGGAAAAAAAAGTTTTTCTATTTTTTCATCTTCTTTTTTTAGTCTTTCTAGCAAAAGATTAGATTGAGTTTCTTTTCCTGAACAATCAGTGCCTTCAATTACGATTAAACTGCTCATATTTTCTCCTTATCGAGCTATATCAAAGTGTATTGGTCCATGATGTTGATATTTTAAAACTTTTATGTCATTTAATTCTCTAGAATTATCAAAATCTTTAAATTCTTTTACTTCAGGATTTAACCAAAGTTCTGGAGCCGGTAAATCTTCCAATTCTTCATATCTACGAATTTGTTCTTTTATACCATCAACTTGATTTACATAAATATGTGGATCATTTAAGCTCCATCTCATTATTCCAGGTTTATATCCTGTTACATGGGCAATCATGTTACCTAAAGTTGCATACTGAGTAACATTAAATGGTAATCCTAAAGGTACATCACAAGATCTTTGATGAACCCAAAAGTTTATTTTACCATTCCATACGTTCCACTCAGTTGACCAAACACATGATGGTAGTACAGCGGTTGGAATAAATTCATCTTGCCATAAGCTTTTTACCATTCTACGATCTGTTGGATTATTTCTGATAGTTTTAATTAAATTTTCCATCATTTCATATCTTTTTGTTATATATCCGTATGCTGTACCTATTGTGTGAGCGAATTCTACGCCAAAATCTTTAACTATTTCTTTTTTAATTAACTTGCCATTATCATCTGGTACCATTTGAGTAGCATGCCACTTGCCATCAGCATCTACTTCCCACTCATCCCAAATCTTTACATTTCTTTCTTGTAACCATCTTACATCATTAGATTGAGCTTGATAAATCCATAACATTTCAAGTATGGCATTTTTGAAATATAATTGTTTAGTTGTTAAAACCGGATATTCTTCACCTAAATCAAATTCCAAATAATACCCATCTAACTTAATGGCGTTGGTACCTGTTCTGTTTTCTACTTCTATTCCTTCCTCTAAAATTTTCTTACAAAGTTTTAAGTATTCTTTGTCCCACTTTGTCATTTAAACCCTCCTTAAAAAATCTTTCTTCCCCAGAATTATTCTTGCCTAAGTTTTATTATAACCACCTATTACTTTTTTAGCAATAGTCTTCTGACATCAAGCCATCCATCAACTCTTTCTATTTTTTGAGATTCTAATGTTTTCTTTTCTATATTTTTATTATGATAAGCAGTATACAAAAGTTTTCTTTCTGTGCCACTTAAATTCTTAATTGAGTCATCGATTTTAATAGTACAATTTAAAACAGATTTATCCATTAAGAAAACAAAGTTTTGCGGTGTTAAATAAGGAAACTTTTCTAATAAAAAATTATATTTATGAAGTAGTATAATCCCTGACTCCCTTAAAACTTCCGGGAAGACATATGCTGTCCCAATATATACTTGATAATAATCCATTAGCTCTTTTATAACTACATCAGCATACTCATTTATTTCGCAATAATCGTATAAGTTTTTAGTCAAAAAATATTTGAAAAAATCTTGTTTATCTGGAATAATATTTTGCATGTGAAAATCATTAAAGTCATCTTCAGTATAACTAGTACCTAGATATTCATTAATTAAATAAAGAAATCCTCCCCTTACCATTACATCATCCATATCAATCATCACGCTTTGTTGTCCCATATCCCATCTTCCTTTTAAATGCTATTTTAACTTTAGTATTTATAGTCAACATTTTATTTTTCTATGAGAAATTACAAAATCATTGTATAATTTAATCATACTGGAGGTTTTATGAATATTAAAGAAAAAGCTAAAGAATTTGCTATGAAAGTACATGCTGGTCAAATCAGAAAAACTAATGGTAAACCTATAATATATCATCCTCTAGCTGTTGGAGAAATATTAGACTTTTATGGTTTTGATGATGAAATCATATCAGCCGGATATTTACATGATACCGTTGAAGAAACTAATACAACAATTGAAGACATTCAAAAGACATTCGGTGTAAGAATTGCTACTTTGGTTTCCTATGCTACCCAACCGGAAAAAGATTTACCATGGGAAATTAGAAAACTTTATACAATAGAAATAGTTAAAGATAAACCTATTGATGATATAGCTGTTATTATTGCTGATAAAATTCGTAATATTGAAGAATTATTAAATGATATTCAAGAACAAGGACTTGAAGTTATCAGCTATTTTAATAGTGGATATGATAATAAACTTTGGTATTTTGAAAGCATTCATAAAGAAGTTATTCATTTAAAACATCCAATCATAGATAAATTTGGGCAAGAAATAAATAATTTAAAAGATAAAATTCAAAATCACGATGATACAAAAATTTTGCATTCGGAAAACACCATTGTTTTAAAAAAGACATTATAAAAACAGGCTCTGCCTGTTTATTTAATATATGGTGACCCATATGGGGTTTGAACCCATGAATGTAGCCTTGAGAGGGCTATGTGTTAGACCGCTTCACCAATGGGCCGTGCATATATATTATACATTATATTCCAAAAAAATAAAGCGAATTTTTCGCTTTATTTATTTGATTTCGATAGTTTTTTTTGATTCTGATTCAGCTTTTTTAGGCATTGTGATAATTAATGTGCCTTTTTCGAATTTTGCTTCAATATTTTCTACATCGGCATCTCCAATATTAAATGTTCTAGAATATTCACCATAACTTCTTTCTTTTCTAATGTAATTTTTTTCTTCTTCATTAACTTCATTAGATTTTTGAGCTTTGATGGTTAAATATTCATCTTTTACTTCAATGGCGATATCTTCTTTGTCAAAACCCGGGACATCCATTTCAATGTAATATACATTGTCTTTCTCATAGATGTCACATTTCATGTAATTTCTCTTAGTTGGAAAGAAAAAACTATCAAAATCATCATCAAAGAAAAAACTTCTTGGAATTAAATTCATATAATCCCTTCCTTTCCTAATCATAATTATAACACTTTTTTAGCACTTGTCAACCACAAGTGCTAATATTTTACATTATATAATATTCAAATATTAAAATTAATTAAATCATCAATATCATTATTAAAAACAAAAAGTAATAATTCTTTATCAAAAACAGTTAAATCCTTAATTAAATCGTCTTTATTTTTAAAACATATATCTGGTCGAAATTTTACAATATCAAAAATATTTTTTACTCCAAATTCTTTTAGAAAAGATAAAACTTCCATGACATTATTTTGCATTAAACTAAGATTTTCTAAAATTTCCGGATGTAAAAAACTATTTAACTTAGCAATTTGTTCTTCAGTTATATTAAGCTGTTTTAAGTAATTGATCATAATTATCACCTATTTCAATTTTAGATACAGCATCATTAATAAAATCATACTCATGGGGTTCTAAAATAGTATTATAAGTTATAGCAAAAAATAATGCTTCTTTTTCATCTAAATTTAAATCTATTAATATTTTAAATACTTTAAATACTTTAAGACGAGAAATAATTTGGGTGCCAAAAACATATTCAGTCTTTCTTTTTAGAATACCTACTGGTGCTTCAGTATAAATTGCTGCTCGATATGCTTCATCAATTAAATGCATGATTGGATAATCTTTTTTTATTTGTTCAATAATTTCTTCGGTAATCAAGAAATCATTTTTGAGAATGATTTGATCATATTCTTCATTTTCTACTTTAAGAATTTTCGGCACAGATACCCTAGTTATTTCAAAAGGTAAACTTTCATCTTGTTTACTTAAATATTGAGAACCGTTAGTCCATACACCATAATTATTTTTGTAAGCATAATAAATTCTTTTGGTAATTAAATTTTTTAATTCAAGACCCGGGTCATTTGATTTATGGATCTGTTCATTTAAGCCTACTTCAATAAAGAAATCCAATTTAGAAGCTAAATTCCAGCTTCCCAATATTGTATAAATAGGATTTTCTCCAAAGAACGTATTTACATCAAAACCATACATATCTAAAATTTTGAGATTTTTTTCGATTAAATTTTGACCTTTAGGTTCTAATAAAAAAGGTATTCTCTCAAAAATAGTCGTTACATTAATATTTTTTTCTTCTAATAGTCGAATAATACTTTTTAAATAATCAGGATCAGTGGTTAAAATTGTAATATTATTTCTAATTAATTTTTTTAATGAAACTTGGTATTTAACAAATATCTCTTTATTATTTTTAAAATTTTTTAACCCTTTTTCACTAAAAATAGTTGTTCCGGTATTTAACAATTTTTTAAACTCTATCGAAGATTTTTCAAATTCAGTAATTACTTCATCTATTAAATTCTTATTGGAGTTTGTAAGTAAATAAATTAATCCTGTTATATTTGGGGAATCTATTTTATTAACAATTTCTTCTTTTAAAAATTTAGCTAAATTAGAAAATGATTCTAAATCTTTTATACCTAAAAATTTCAGTTTTACTTGCATATTAAGTGTATCATAGTTAATTCCTAGCGAATTAACTATTTCTTTGATTATGACGGTACGATCATTTTTAGAAACTTCTTTAATTTCTTTTTGGTCTTCTTTCTTATTTTGTAATTTACGAGCATTAAATTCATTCATGTAAGTATATATTAAATCCAGATTACTTTCAGCATCATTAGGGGTTTCATTATGAATAATATTTTCAACAACATCATAATCTTTTGCTGTAAATATTTCTTCATTTTGAATTTTACTTAAGATTTTTCGATATTTATTAATTTCTTTTTCTGATCTGGTTTTTGAATGTTCAATTAAATATTCATTATGCTGGATAACATTTTTAATTAATTCTTCTAAAGCAATTAGTTTAATTTTTTGTTGTTCGTTAAATAACATTTTTTCTTCTTTATTTTTATTAAGTTCAGCTATTCCTCTTAAATACTTAATGGTTGCTGAAAACTTTTTTTGTTCTTCAATCGGATCGATAAACTCAGTAATATTTTTAAGCATTTCATCTGAAAGATTAATTATATCTTCGGGAGGGTTTTTATAAGTTGATAAAAAGGCTTTTAATTCTGTATTGTTAAAAGCAATTTGTTGTTCATTAGAACCACTTTGATAAGCTAAAAGAGCGTTATTAATAATTTCTAAAAGTAATTTTTTGCCTTTTAACATATAATTACCTCCTTTTAATATTTACTTGGTTTTGTTCTCCTTTTTTGGATTTGATCTTTTTTTAAGAATATTATAAGTATCTATAAATTCCGTAATATTTAAAATTAGTTCCTTACATTTAGCACGATATAAATTTGGTTCTTCTTGGTAATCTTTTAAACAATTTTCTAATAACTCCGTACTTTGTACTATACTTTTTACAACTAGTATTAAAGTTTTTTCATTATTTTCCATATTATCTTTTAAAGCCAAATCATAATATTCTTGGGCATTATCTAAAGTATTATTTTCTAGTAAGGCTTTTTCAATTGTAATTATTTCTTGGACATTAGAAAGAACAGTGTTTCCTTGAGTTAATAAATCATCGATGGGGTTTTCTTTGCTCTCTTCTTTTTTTTCTTGATTCTCTCTTGAATACATTAGTAATTTTTCACAATTATTTAAAATACTGTCAATGTTTTCTTTATTATCGTAAGAGTCCAATTCTTTTTTTAGAAGAATACTGACAATAGCATTTCGTATAGCACTTGCTTCATGTTCTGTAAGTTTAGCAGTAAAATAATCAACATCATTTAAAATATTTTCTATTTTTAACTCTTTATTTTCTGAAGCACACATCTGTAAAATTTTAGAAATTGCTTCTGTATAAGTATTACTTTTCTTTTCGTAAATTAATCGATATTTTTCAATTACTTTGCTTTTATCATCAACTGGCAAATCTTTTTTAGTAACTAAATTATAAGTGGCTATACCTATAGCTTTTTTAATAGCGACTTTTTCAGCTAATTCTAACCCACTTTTATTAAGAATGTCATTAAGTTTTTCAATATCAAAAATTGGTTCGATTAGTTCTCCGGCCTTAAACCTACTAGAAAACCTCTTCAAAGAGTTTATGGTATTTTCCATTATATCGATATTTTGAGATGCATCAGCTTCATATTTTTGCATATGTTTCATAATCACATCACATATGTTTTGTAACCAGTTTATAGCATCATCATATTGAGATGCTTCCGGTATTTGATCAACACCATCAATTAATGATTTATAAAGTTCGTTTATTTTTTTACATTCATCAAATTTCTTCGTTAATAGAGCAATATTTTCTTCACCCATTATTTCCATTATATGAGAAAAATCATTAACATTAAGTTTTAACAAATCTTCCGATTTTATATCATACTTAGATATTTGGTAATTAAAAAAAATATTTTCCAGTTCCAGAATATAATTACGTCTGTTTTTAATTTCATCTATTTGGAGAGATATTATGTTTATGCGGTTATTTATTGAATCTAACAAGTTGGAAATGGCTTTAATAATATCACCCTCTATCTTAAATAATTCTAACATAAAAAGCCAACCAGTTCAATAAAATATATGCTTTTAATTGAACTATAAAAATTATTATGCTATAATTTTTTTAAGAATAGAAGGAGTGTTCGATAATGAATAATGATGATAATAATATCGAGTTACCAAAAAGAATCGATGAAGTACCTAACAACGCAGAACCAAATAATATAACAAATGAAATCAGCCAAACAAATCCTAGCGAAACAGTTAATGAAACTGAAGTAACTAATCAAATTCCTTTAGAAGAAATTCCAGTTTCAGAACAACAGGTAGAACAGCCACCATTACAATTAGAACCAGAAGTTCAAAATGTTTTTGATCAACCTGAAATAAAACCTGAAATAAATGATTCACCATTTGAACCAATACCAAATTTAGATAACTTACCAGAAGAAATTAATAATATTCCTGATCAAATCAATGAAACACCTGAAGCTGTTACACCGGTAATCAATGAAAATCAATTGGCTGATAACATAGTGAATTTTGAAACACCAGCTCCTGAACAGGTACCTGAAAATACTGAACCACTTGATAAAAAAGTGGTTGTGGAAGAACCAATAAAAAAAGAAAAAGGAAAAGGCAATCCAATTGTTGGTTTCTTTGTTTTATTATTAATTTTAGCTATCATTTTAGCAGCGTTCTATTATTTTGTAAAAATAGATTTTATTAAAATTCCTGATGAAATAAAAAATAAAATACCTTTTTTAAATAATATAACTAATGTTACCACTAAAGTTGCTAAAAAAGATAATAAAGAAGATATTTCCGGAGAATATTTGGAATTAGAATCAGTTATTTGTCCCGATGTTCGTGTCGAATTAAAATTAAATGTAGATAAAACTTTTTCTTATACACAATTAACTTATAAAGAAACCGAAAATAAATGTGAATCTACTGAAATTACCGGCAACTATATAACTCAAAACGGAAAATTAAAACTAATCAATTCTAAAGATTTAGAAAATGTAATCACCGGTACCTATAAAAAAACACCGGTAACATATGAAATCACAATACCTATAGAAAATAGCAAGGCTATAATTTTATATGGAAAAGGAGAATAATAAAGAATATTCCATAAATAATTTATTATCTGAAATCGATTTTAATAAAAATATATTAAAAAAAATAAATTCACAGCTAATCTTAACTGAATATCAAATATCTATTTTAAAAAGATATCATATTCCTTTTGAATCAGCTAAATCATATAATCAATTAATATATTTTATAAACAATGCTTTAGCAGAAACAGAAGATGAAGAATTAGAAATAGTTTTAGATGAAATATCTGAAAAAAATTATTATCAAAATACTAAAAAATAAAAAGGATTAAACATTTTGATCCTTTTTTTCTAACATATATTTCAATTGTTCAATATTATCTTTATTCATAAGAGGTAAAAAATTAATAAGTATTAGATAAAGATTATTAGTATCATCAGAACTTAAAATATTATTTCCCTTTAATAATTGTTTACAACAATATAGAGACGTTTCATGCTCAAACTCTGTATTTATTTTAGTTAAATCGTTGTTATATGGTATAACTACATAATTTATTAATGATTTAGTTTGAAACATATAATAATTTAAATAATTAATAAATTCACCTATCGTAATTTTACCTTTATCAATAAATCTTTTAATCCAAGTTAACCGATTAAATAGACCCTCATCCAATAGAATTATTTCTTGATTACCAAAAAGTTCGCTTAATAAATTACCACTTATTTCATAAGTTAATAATAAATTTCTTTCCTTAACACTTAATCCTTTTGATTCAATATATTGTTTTTCATATTTTTTATTTTTTTGATTATCTTCTAACACTTTGATTTTGTAACTATTTTCCTTAATGAAATCTAAACATATTTGTATAAAATTATTTGATTCCTTTTTTGAAGAAAACTCAATAATAAACGGTTTTGGACTATTTATAATTTCTTTTAATTTTACCAATTCTTCATTGGGATATGCATTATTTTCAAAATCATTATCATCAACATTATAATCATAAAAAACAGCAGAAATACCTTTATATAAGCGATTTATTAAAGGAATTAATTCAGTATCATAATCATCATGTTTCAAATTATCATGCATTTCTTCAAAATATGCTTGATTCTTTGGATAATCAGCTTTATGTGGAAAAATCATATATTCATCTAATTGTGCAATCAAATCTGCTACAATGACAGCTTTATTACGCACCTGTAAGTTTTGAACATTTTTTATTTGAGATTTTTGATCAATCTTTTTAGAATCTGCAAAGGTTAATAAAAGGCTTGCTATATCTCCACCAAATAATTTAGATATATCATCAATGGAATAACTACTATTATATGGTAAATCATGAAGATAACCGGCTGCCACAACATTATCATCAAAACCATGATATTTTAAAATATCTCCAACGGTCATTGAATGTAAAATATTATTATTTTCATGATTTAATTCTTCATACGTTTTGATAGCAAAATTAAGTGCTCTTTCACTAATCATCATGTTTATACTCCTTTATAAGTAGACTTCTATTATACTGAAATTTTTATAAAAGTAAAGTGAAAAATATAATATAAATCATAAATACCTAGTCAGTATAATATATTTATGTTATAATTTAGGCAGAAATTGAGGAAGAAAAATATGATAAAAAATAAACCAGAGCTTATCTTATTTGATAAACCTTCATCTTTAGATTCTATAACCCAATTAAATAATATGGGTTTTTTTAAGAATCAATATTCTAATTATTTAAATGAATACCCAAATTCTAATCTAATATTTTTTGATTTTACCAAATTTAAAAAGATTAATGATCAATTTAGTCATGATATTGGTAATCTTTGTCTTGCCTCATTTGGTAAGATTCTGAAAACAGTATTTCCTGATAGTTTATTGACTAGACAACATGGTGATGAATTTTTAATATTAACTAATAATAGTACAGAAAAAATAGCCCAAAAATTTGATGAATGCAAAAAATTAATTGCAAAGGATAATGATACCAAATTAATACCCTTGGTTTATGGGTTTAATGCCGGGGTAGTTCCCGCTGAAGAAAATATTCGTGAATCAATTAGTAAAGCAGAAATCATGATGTATGAAGCTAAAAATAAAAGTGTAACTTATTTGGATTTTGATGAAACAATATATGATGAGGTTATAAAGGATAAGGGTTTCTTAAAAAAAACATCGCAAGCTATTGAATCTGACAGACTTCCTTTGGCGAGCAGAACTATATATCAAGCTAATCGAATACCCACAGAAATTATTGATGTTTATACTCGTGATATAGAGAATAACAAATTATTTACAGATCAACGTTTAAGATTATTAAAAGAATCCGGCAATTTAAGAAAATTAGATTACTTAAATTTAAGAAAAATAATTTTATCATCGGCTATTCCCTGTGGTAGAAAAATAATAATTAACGTTTATGCTCATTCTTTACTTAACATCGTAGAGCCTTTTCCAAGGTTCTTAGCCACTTTAGTCAGTGTAATGAATAATAATCCCGAAGATTTTATTATTTGTGTTAATGTTAGTGATTTTAATGATAATTATTCCGAATTAGTTGAACAATTAAATTTAATTGGACGCTATGGCTTTGAAGTAGCTTTAAGTGGTTTTGAATTAAACGAGAATAATCCATTCTTATATATTTGGCCTCAAGTAAATTTAAAATATATGAAAATCAGTCCGTCTCTATGGAAAATAGCTAAAGAAAATAAAAAATACTATTCATTACTAAATTATAATGTTCAAGCATTCTTAGAAAATGATATGTTACCTATATTTATGAAAATTGAAACCGAAGAAGAATTAGCATTTATCAAAAATATTTCTGATAAAGTATTATTTGAAGGTAATTTAACTGATAAAGAAAAACATATATCTTTTAATCGTAATTGATATTTTCTATTTATTTGATATAATATATCTTTCGTGAGGAGGATTATGGTTTGAATTCCGAAAAATTACATGTTATGAGAATGAATTCACTACAAATAGAAGATTTTATTGGATTCGGGTTTACTATTAAATGCGAAAGTAACAAAGATGATAATAAATTTAAAGGACATATTCATCGTTTTATTGTTTTTTGTGATAGAAATAATGGTATTCCTACATATGTTACTATTGGTAGTGAAAATTATTATAATTTAACAAAGTTTTATAAGAGATATCAAAAACTTCAAAAGAATACTCTCTATAAAGAATATAATTCCGGTATTACCGGTGAACCAGATTTAAATTGGGAAGAAATTAAAGAAGCCCGTTTCAGTCTATAATTATTTTATAAAATGTGATATAATTTTTTTAGAATATTGGGGAATGAAATATGAAAAAAAAGAAAAAATTTTCTCATGGATGGCTTACTTTATTTATTAGTGTTATTTGTTTAATAGGTACCCTACTTTTGTATAAATTTGTTAAAGTAGATGATGTTTTCTGTGTAATCCTAATGACCTTTTCAATAGTGATTGGAATATATGGTATTTTCCAAATAACCAGAGATGCTTATAATTAATTATAAGCTTTTTTATGCTATAATTTTTAATAGGTGATTAAAATGTTTGTTAAAGCTATAAAAAATGCCATTACTTTTACCAAACCGTTTTTAACCGGTAAAATATTATATAAAGATAGACAATTAATAAATGGCATTAATACCGTTATCGTTTTAAATGAGGAAGGCGATTTATTAACATGTGCACACGTAGCGGATGCTTTCTTGATAGCAGATGATATCAATGATGCTTTTCCTCCAATTTTAAAGGAAATTAAATCTGTTAAAACAAGTAAAATCGAAAAATTAGAAAAACAATATAATATCAAAAGTGATACAATTATTGCTATGCACAATATTTTAATAGATATTGCTCAAAAACCCGGTAGATTAACTATTATAAAACATGAGTATTTGGATTTGGCAATTATAAAAATAGAAAATAAAGATAAAATTTTTGTTAATAACTTCCCAGTTTTCAACACTAAAATAACTGAAATAGGAACATCAATTTGTGGTTTAGGCTTTGCTTTCCCAGAATATGATACTTTTGCTTATGATTATGAAAATGAAAAAATTATAACTACCAATAAAGTTATGAATTTTCCAATTTTTCCATTAAATGGAATAGTAACCAGGTTGGTTGCCGATCAAAATAACGAGATAACTTTGTTTGAAACCTCTATGCAAGTAATTCCTGGTCAAAACGGTGGTCCTGTTTTAAATGAAAAAGGAGAAGTCATCGGGATGTTAATAGGTACTAAGAGATTTAATTCTTATATGGGTGAAAACCGTTCTTCTTTTATTGATTTAGGACTATCTATTAACTCTAATACAATTGTCAAATTTTTGGAAGAAAATAACATAAAGTATAATAAAGCGGGAGAAAAATGATATAATTAATTGAGGATATGATTATATGAGCATAGAAGTACAATATTTTTTATCAAACATTTTATTTGGATTAGCTATAGTTATTCCTCTTTATTATTTGCTATGCAGATACTTTAAAAAAAGCAAGAAAAAAAGAAAATTAAAATTTGGTCATTATTTAGTCGCTGTACTTATTTTTTCAATAATTTTCTTTATCAGATGGAAAGTGAGTGAAATAAATATAAACAAAGATAACGATATAAAAGAACCCAATCAAGAAGAAAAAACTACAACACAAACAACTACTAAAAAAGCTCAAAATAATCCAAATTATATAGGAACAACTCCTAAAGGATATACTATTGAAAAAATTAATGGTGCTTATTATGTAGATGGTTATTTAGTTGTTAATAAAACCTATCCTCTTGATAGCAATTGGGTACCAAAAAATACTTATAAACCGGTAACTGATGAAATTTGTTCAACCTGCATTGATAATGATGCTTATGATGAATGGATTAAAATGAAAAATGATGCAACATCTATTGGTTTAAATATATGGATACAAAGTGGTTATCGCTCCTATGAATATCAACAAGGTTTGTATGAAAAATATGTTAGTCGTGATGGAAAACAACAAGCTGATACTTATTCGGCTAGACCTGGACACTCTGAACACCAAAGTGGTTTATCTTTTGATTTAAATTCCGTAAATGATTCTTTTGCGGCTACTGACGAAGGTAAATGGGTACAAGATAACGCTTATCTTTATGGATTTATCATTAGATATCCCAAAGATAAATCCAATGAAACAGGTTATAAATATGAACCATGGCATTTAAGATATGTGGGAAAAGACTTAGCATCAAAGCTATACAATAACGGTGATTGGATTACTATGGAAACTTATTTTGGCATTGATTCGAGATATAAGGACTAATTATGGAACAAGAAATATTGGATTTAAAACTGGAATTAGAATTATTACAAAAAAAAGATTATGAAGATGCCCTTAACCACGGTATCGATAATAAAAAAGATTGGTATGAATACATAATTAAACAAGATAAAGATGAAATAGCCGAAGCAGTTATTAATGTAGCTAAAAGATATAACGTATTAGCAGAAAATGTTGCTAATATATTTGATTCTACAATGGTCATGCGTATTACCAAAGTTATGCAAAGTAAAAAAGGTCTAAAAAAATAACATTAGAGACCTTTTTTTGTTATAATTATTTTAGGTGGTAAACATGGACATAAAAAGTTATATTGATGACAATGTTATATTTATTGTACACGACAATTATAAAACCACTCTACTAAAAATTATCAATGAAAGTCCACTTTTAAATATTAAAATCATTACTATAAATGAATTAAAAAAGAAGTTGATTTTTGAATACAATGAAAAAACTATTTACTATGTTATGAAGGAAGAAAATTTAAGTTATAACAATGCTATAGAATATATTGAAAGTTTGTATTATTTAACTGATGAATTAAAAAATTCTAAGTTAATAAGACTAAATAATCTTAAAAACAAGCTCGAAGAAAACAATTTGTTAATACATGACAAATATTTTTCTAGTTTATTAACTAACAAGAAAGTTTATGTTTTAGGTTTTGATCACCTACTTAAATTAGATTTTTATTTGATAGATCAATTAAAAAAAGTAACAACCGTTAATATCATAGAAGAAAAACCCAGGAGTTTTGAACATATAGTTTTACAATTTAAAAATATTAATGATGAAATTGAATATGTAGCTAATGAAATAATTAAGAAAATAAATTTTGGCATTAATCTAAATGATATATATATAGCAAATTTTAATACAGAATATGATTCTACTATCAAAAGGGTATTTGATTTTTATAATATCCCGATAAATTTTCAAAATAACTCATCACTTTATGATACCAGCACAGGATTAAAAGTTTTGAATAATCTTGATAATTACGAATCCGTACTAAAAGAAATTAAAGACTCAGATCTTTATAACAATATTTTAGATATTTTTAATAAATATTACTGGATAGATAACTATTTTGAAATAAAAGATCTATTAACTGAAGAATTCAAAAAGAAAAAAATTACTACCGCAAAATATCAGAAGGCAATTAATCTTATTGATTTAAAAAATCATCCAATAAAAGACCAAGAACATATATTCTTAATCGGTTTTACCGAAGAGTTTATTCCAACTATTTATAAAGATGATGATTTAATCAGTGATTTAGAAAAAAACGAATTATTAGAACCAACCGAAGAATTAAATAGAATAGAGAGAGAAACTTGGTTAAAGATTATTAAAAGAATTAGAAATTTAACCATTACCTACTCAAATCAAGGACTAAAAGGTATTCTTCATCCTTCTCCGCTTATTGCTGAAATGAAAGTAGAAAAGCAAGAATATCAAGCAAGTAATTATTCAAATATCAGCAACCAATTCAATTTAATCATGCTTCTTGATGAAAAAAATAAATATGGAATAAATCATCCCGAAATTAATCGTCTATCGGGAACTTATCCGAATTTAGAAATTTATTCATATCAAAACAGTTATAAAAAAATTAATCCAAAGTTGATAAAGAAATTCTATCAAAATGGTCTTTATTTATCTTATTCAAAGATAAATACTTATTTTGAATGTGCCTTTAAATACTATTTAGATAATGTATTAAAATTAAATGAATATTCTGAAACCTTTGATACTTATCTAGGCAGCTTAACTCATTATATTTTATCCAAAATATATGAACCTGATTTTAACTTAAACACAACCAAAGAAGAATTTTTAAGTACTCATCCTTTTGAATTGACAAAAGAGAATATTATTTTTATTAATAAAATGGTTGATGAATTAAAATTCATAATACAAGTCTTGAAAGAGCATTATGATTTAACCACATTCAAAGAAATTGAATGTGAACGAAAACTACAAATGGAAAAGTATGACGGAATTAAAATTATATTTACTGGTATAATTGATAAAATTATGAAATATGAAAATAACATTGCTATCATTGATTATAAAACTTATAATCCTAAAATTGACTTATCATTAGTCAATTACGGTTTAAAAATGCAATTACCTTTTTATATTTATTTAATCAAACATTTTTATCCTGAAGCAAAGATAACCGGGATATATTTACAACCAATAACCAGAGATATTATTAAATATGATCCGAATAAATCAGTGGAAGAACAAAAAATATCCAATATGAAATTAGTTGGTTATACTATTGATGATGAAAAACTGGTATCACTATTTGACCCAACCTATGAAAAAAGCCAATTTATTTATGGAATGTCTACAACTTCTAACGGTTTTAAACATACAACTAAAATATTATCTGATCGCAATTTTAATCTTCTTGCGGATATTGCCGATATGCAAATTGATGCAGCAGTAAAAAATATTTTGGATGCTAATTTTGAAATTAATCCTAAGATCGAAAATAAAAATAATTTAAGCTGTGAAAATTGTAAATATAAAGCCATTTGCTTTGTTAAACATGATAATTATGTTTATATTAATGCTGATAAAGATTTGACATTTTTTAAGGAGGGACTAGAATGAACTGGACAAAAGAACAATTAGATGCCATTCATCAATCCGGCACCAATATCATCGTTTCGGCAGGAGCTGGTTCTGGTAAAACTACTGTCTTAACGGAAAGAGTTATTACTAAATTACAACAAGGCATAAAATTAAATGAACTATTAATTTTAACCTTTACTAAAAATTCGGCTCATGATATGAAAAACAAAATAAAAAAAGCTATAGCCAAGAATTCCGAACTAAAAAACGATGCTAATGATATTGCCAACTCTTATATCAGTACTTTTGATTCCTTTACTGAATCCTTAGTAAAAAAATACCATTATTTATTAGGGCTAGATAAAAATATTAATATTATCGATTCAGCTATTATCTTTTTAAAGAAAAAAGAAATTATTAAGAATATTTTTAATGAAAAATATGAAAAAGAAGATGAAAATTTTATCAATTTTGTTACTTCATATTGTTCTAAAAACGATGAAGAGATTCAAAAACTGATTTTAAATTTAGATCAACATTTAGATTTAATTATCGACAAAAAAGATTACTTACAAAATTATTTAAATAACTTTTACACCGAAGATAATTTGAATAATATTTTTAATAACTATTTTGAGTTAATTCAAAAAAGAATTGATTCCTTAAAAATTTGTTTAGAAAACTTAAGCTATGAAGTTGATAGTGATTATTTTCATCTTATCAGTAACGCATTATCTTCACTGTTAAATGCTAAATCATATGAAGAATTACAAGAAATAAAGGATATTCAATTACCCAGAAGACCAAAAGGTTCCGGTGAATTAGCAAAAAAATATAAAGATAAATTAAAAGCTATAATTGATGATATTATCAGTTATACCAATGAAAACAAAACCGATTTATTAAATGAAATTTGGGAAACTAGAGAACATGTTCAAATCTTGATTGATATCTTACAAGAATTAAATTTAGAAATAAGTGAATATAAGAAAAAGTATAACAGCTTTGAATTCAATGATATTAGTAGATTTGCAATTAATCTTTTAAAAACATATCCAGATATTAGAGATAGTTTAAAATACCATTTCAAAGAAATAATGATTGATGAATATCAAGATACTAATGATATTCAGGAAGCATTTATTTCCTTAATTGAAAATAATAATGTTTATATGGTTGGAGATATTAAACAATCTATTTATCGCTTCCGTAATGCCAATCCAAGTATATTCAAAAATAAATATGATAAATACAAAGAAAGAAAAAATGGATTTAAAATCGATCTAAATCGTAATTTTCGATCAAGAAAAGAAGTTTTGGAAGCTATTAACAGCATCTTTAACGTAGTTATGGATGACAAAATAGGAAGTGCCGACTATGCTTTAGAACATCAAATGATTTTTGGCAATAACGATTACAATATTGAAAGTCCATCTGATTACAAGTTATCCGTTTATAATTATGAAAAAGATCCAAAACATAGTAATGATGAAAGCGAAGCATTTATCGTAGCCAACGATATTAAAAATAAAATCCAAAACCAATTTAAAGTATTAAAAGAAACAGAAAAAGGTAAAGAATTAGTTAATTGCACTTATTCTGACTTTTGTATTCTTATGGATCGCGGAACTTCCTTTGAAACATACAAAAAAGTTTTTGATTACATGCAAATTCCTATTAATATCTATCAAGATGAAGATATTTTACTTCAGGACGAAACTTATTTAGTTAAAAATATTCTGACATTGATTTTAAAAATTAAAAACCGAGAATTCGATCAAGATTTCAAATTTTGTTTTACAAGCATTGCTCGAAGTTACTTATATGAAATAAATGACGAAGAAATCTTTTTTACTATCAATAATAATGAGATAAATAAAACAAATATTTATGAAATTTGTGATTCATTAACACATGATTTAGATACCATTAGTAACCGTGAATTATTAGAAAAAATAATTTTTGCCTTTGCTTTCTATCAAAAAATGATTAAAATTGGTAATATCCAAGAACGTTTGATTAATTTAAATAACTTATTAGAAAAAGCAGAAAATTTAAATACCGTTGGCATTGA
Source organism: Mollicutes bacterium (assembly GCA_012520055.1). Taxonomy (GTDB): domain Bacteria; phylum Bacillota_I; class Bacilli_A; order RF39; family UBA660; genus DUUS01. The sequence goes on along the minus strand of JAAYPA010000003.1, from coordinate 4,182 downwards.
TATTTATGGATTAATAGAATTTTTTAATACTTTAATGGAATCCAAAAGTGCAATTAAAATCCCTGCTGTATTAAAAAACAATGATTCAGTCATTATTACCAATATTCATAAATCTAAGGGCTTGGAATATTACATATGTTATTATACTGGCTTATTTAAAAAATTTAACTTTGCAGACGTCATCGAAAAGATATTATTTACAAAAGAATTTGGGTTTATATTACCTATCAATAAATTAGGTTTAAAAAATACTATTATTCATACTATTTATAAAGAAACGTATCTTGAAGAAGAAATTTCCGAAAATATTAGATTATTTTATGTAGCTTTAACCAGATGTAAAGAAAAAATGATTATAGTAGCACCAATAAGTTCAGATAATCTTTTATACCTAAATAAAATTGATTACTTAACTAAAATATCATATCGATCTTTTTTAGATATTATAATATCCACTTATAAACAATTAGAAAAATATATTACCAGTGTTAAGATAGATATTCCACAAAATTATTTATCTAATAAAAAAGTAGTATTTGAGTCTAACTCAAAAGAAAATATTTTGGTTAATGAAATAGAAATCGAAAGTAAAATATTAACCAAAAATAAACTATCAAAAGATATTAGAAAGCTAATTACTAACAAAGAAAAAGCTAATATGGAATACGGAACAAAAATGCATTATATTTTAGAAAATATTGATTTCTTAAATCCTGATTACAGCACTCTTGATTTAGAAGAATCCAAACTTATTAAAAACTTTTTGAATCAACCAATTATGCAAAATATTAAAAATGCTAAAATAATTAAAGAATATCAATTTTTAAATGTAGATGAAAACAATTATGAAACGGGTATTATTGATTTACTTTTAGTATATGATGATCACATTGATATTATTGATTATAAATTAAAAAACACCATTGATGAGGCTTATAAGGAACAATTATTAGGCTATAAAAAATTTATTGAAAATAAAACCAATAAAAAAACCAATACATATCTTTATTCATTAATTAACCAACAAATATTTCAAATACTGCAATAATTAAAAAAGATAAGTATACTTGTTTTTATGAGATAGACTTAATATTTTTTATTTTTTGTAATTTGACTAAAAACTCATTAACATGTATTGTAGATACATGTTAAATTTTAATGAAACACAAATCAAAGCTATTAAAAGTATGGGTAATACTTTAGTCATTGCCGGAGCCGGTTCCGGCAAAACAACCACTATCATTGGAAAAGTTGAATATTTAATTATAAATAAATTATATAATCCCGAAGAAATTCTTATAATCTCTTTTACTAATGAAAGTGTTAATGATTTAAAAAAAAAGATAAAATACTCGGTAAACATTAAAACATTTCATAAACTGGCTTTGGATATCATTAACGATAAAGTACATATTCAAAATAATTACTTAACTTATATTATTAATGAGTATTTTAATTCCTATGCTTTATATCATCCCAAAACTTACAAATTATTAAAAATCATTATAAAAAAACAAGATATAGATTCATTAAAAATACTAATTGAAGCCTTTATAAGTGTTTATAAATCTAACTTTAATGACATTAATAAATTATTTGATTTATATCGAAAAAGTATATTTATAAATAAAATATATTATAAATTTATTTTAGATATTTACTTAATTTACCAAAGAGAGTTAGATGCAACCTCATCTATGGATTTTAACGACTTAATAGTTAAGGCTACCAATTTAATTAAAAATAAAAAACGAAAGACTTCTTACAAATATATTATAATCGATGAATTTCAAGACACTTCTCAAATGAGATTCAATTTAATAAATGAAATTATCAATCAAAATCATGGTAATTTCTTTGTAGTCGGTGATGATTATCAATCTATATATCGATTTAGCGGTTGTAATCTAGATTTATTCATTAATTTTTCTAAAGAATATCCTGATACCAAATTAATAATGTTAAACCACAATTACCGGAATAGTACCAATCTTATTAATATAGCTAATGATTTTATTATGAAAAATAAAAAACAAATAAAAAAAGAAGTTATATGTCACCATAATTTAGATAAACCTATCAAAATAGTTTTTTATGTTGATAAATCAAATGTTATTAACAAAGTTTGTAATATGATCCATGGTAACATTTTAATTTTAGGTAGATACAATAGTGATAAAGAAAAATATAATTTAAAAGAAAATCATCGATTTTTAACTATCCATAAAGCGAAAGGATTAGAAGAAGATAATGTTGTAATTATCAATTTAGAAAATACAATTTTAGGTTTTCCCTCTAAAATAAGAAATGAGAAAATTTTATCTTTCGTTTTAAAAACCGAATACGTAATCTATGAAGAAGAACGCAGATTATTTTATGTAGCCTTAACGAGAGCGAGAAAATATGTTTATTTATTAGCACCCAAAAATAATTATTCAATTTTTATTAAAGAATTAATAAGAGATTATCGTAAATATTTAGATATTATTTACATAGATTAAGTCCTATTTCTGTAACAGAAAAACCTTTTATTTCAGCCTCTAAAGCTTGTTCATCCAAACCTCTTTCTTTTAACAAATCAATATATCTGACTAAACCATTTTTGATATTAATATTTTTTAGCTCATAACAAGTGTAATAAGTACAGAAATAATTAACATCAGCATTATCATAATTTTTTTCAATATATTTCATTAAATCCTTTGAATTTAAATCATTGGGTTTATCTATATAATTAGCGCAATCCTGATAAGCATAACTTTTAAATGTCAATTGTAAGAATAAAGTTGATAAAAATCCCATTATTGTAATAAAAATAATATACTTCTTCATATAAATCTCCTAATGATAGTATGACCAAAAAAGTAAATATTATTTTAATAAAAAAACGAGTTATCTCGTTTTTTAAATCAAATAATTAACTGCTGTTCAATTGATAATTTATTACTGACTAAATTATTTTTTCTTTTTATTTTATTTACGGTAGTATCAAAGTTTTTAGCTATAGTCCATAAAGTATCTCCTGATTTTACAGAATAAATTATTTCATTTTTACTTCGATTATTAGGAATAGTCAATATTTGACCAACTGATAAAATATTACTGGTTAAGTTATTAGCTATTTTAAGATTATCTACTGTAGTATTATGATTTTTAGCAATTGAATATAAAGTATCTCCTGATTTAACTGTATAGGTTAAATCATTTGATATAATCTCATCTATAACTCCTTTTGGTATATTTAATTGTTGGCCAATATATAGATCATTACTTGTTAAATTGTTTTGTGTTTTGATTTTATCAACTGTTGTATTATACTTATTAGCTATAGAATATAAAGAATCTCCTTTTTGAACAGTATATATATTTACATCAGAAGAGCCATCTTCACTTGATATTAAAAGCTTTTGACTAATTGATAATATATCACTTGTTAAATTATTTATTCTTTTTAAATAATCTACTGTAACATTATACTTACGAGCTATTGAATAAAGTGTATCACCCAGTTTTACAATATGAACATTACCACTTGGTGGAATTACCGGAGATACTTCTTCTCCTGCTATTATTAATTGTTGGCCTACAGAAAGTGTATTATTGGTTAAATTATTTTTTTTCTTGATGTCATCTACCGTTGTATTAAATTTTTTAGCGATTGAATATAAGGTGTCTCCTTTAACTACAGTATAAAATATGTTGCCTTCCGGTTCTTCTTGCCCTTTTATTTTTAAGATTTGGCCGATTGATAAAGTATTACTGGTTAAGTTATTAATTCTTTTTAGTTCATCAACTGTTATACCATATCGTTTAGCAATTGAATATAAAGTGTCTCCTGATTTAACTGTATATGTAATGCCGGTACCAACTCCTGGAGCGGTATAAGGATGTTGCATGTAATTAGCTATGGCTTTAACAACTGCTTCAGCATATTTTTCCCAATTTTGTTGTAATCTAGCTGCATCATTTGGATTGTCTAAAAAACCATATTCTACAATTAAGGTTTGTAATTTGCCAGTATCTCTCATAATGTAATAATAATCTTTAGTTGGATCATTTGGTAAAGATTTTTGATAATATGTTCTTGTTTTTTGCCCGGTATTACCGATTTCTGTTAAGATACTACGTGCTAAAGTCGATTCATTACGTAGTGCGTATATTACTTCTGCTCCTTCTCCTCCT
>JAAYPA010000026.1 GCA_012520055.1 Mollicutes bacterium | reverse complement strand
CAACTGCAGTTGATAATGTAGATGGAACAATTGCTGGAAATGACATCGAAGTTATTAATAAAGTTAATACTTCGGTTCCTGGTACTTATACAGTAATTTATAGAGTATCAGACTCTGCTGGTAACCTTGCAACTAAAACTTTAAGAGTTATTGTTGCTAGTCCTACTACAACTACAGGCGAAGAAGATTAATAAATAAAAAAATCACAGTTAAATGTGATTTTTTTTATCTAAAATAAGTTTATTTTTCGACAAAAAACTACAAATGGAATTGACATTCGACAAAATAATTGATAAAATCAATATGTATATTAAGGTAGGGTGTATCGAATATATAACATTATTCAAAAGAAAAGGTAGACGATGAAAAAGGATGTTGTAACTAGGGCGAAAAAAGTAAAAAGAAAGAAGAAAATAGTAAAAGTATTAAAAATTATATTATTAATTCTTCTTTTGTTACTACTAATATTATATATTGCTTTCAGTCTAATATATAACAATGGTAATTTTAGTATAACTTTGGATCGCAACTTATACGTCAAAAATGGAATTATTATTTATGATGATCCGGATTATAAAGTATTCCGTACGGAATTACAGGCTGAAACTATGGATTTTATAGACAATATAAAATATACCTGGCTTCCTGATAATTTGGATACTCGTAGCGATGGTTCCCATAATGGTGAAAACTATGTTGCATATACTTTCTACATTGAAAACCTTGGCGAACAAATCGCAGACTACTGGACTGAAGTGGTCATTGATGATGTTATAAAGAATGTCGATGAAGCAATAAGAATTAGAGTTTATAAAAATGGGAATTCAATTACATATGCTAAAGCATCATATAATGGAACTCCCGAACCGGGAACAGAGGCATTCTTATCAGATACCCTTGTTGCAAGAGACCACGTTCAAAATTTTGCCCCCGGAGATCGCAACAAGTATACAATAGTTATATGGTTAGAGGGCTCAGATCCTGAATGTACCGATAACATTCTGGGCGGGGAACTTAAAATCCATATGGACTTCAAATCAGAAATAATAAAATAGAAGAGGAAAGAGGTAATTATGAAAGAAAACCTAAAAAGACATACAAAGAGAATAAGAAATTTAGTTATTACTTTAGTACTAACTGCACTTATTTTATCTGTTTCAACTTATGCATGGTTCATTGGTATGAGAACAGTTACTGTTAATGAATTCAGCGTAGAAATTGCTACTACCAAAGAACTAGAATTATCCTTAGATGGAAAAAAATGGAGCGATAATGTATCTATTAATAAGGATAATTTTGATGATGACAATGTAGTATATGCTGATCATACTAACTGGTGGGCTGGAGAAGGTTTAATTCCAATGTCATCTGTTGGTCAAATTGATTCTAATATTTCAAGATTAATTCTATATGAAAAGTCAAGTTTAACTCAATCAGCTGGTGGTTATAGAATTATGACTAGTCGTGCTGAAAATGATGGTGCTGATGAAGTTGATGGATACGTAGCATTCGATTTATTCATCAGAAATCATTCAGGATCTGACTACATTGTTGGTTTGGATGAGGATAATGAAGAAGCAATTTACTTATCAGTTGATTCAGCTGTTACCGTTTCTGATACGAATGGTGTACCAGGAACAGGTATTGAAAACTCAGTACGTGTTGCATTTGCTCAAATTGGTCGTGTAAAAGGAACTTTTGCTGATGAAGATCAAGATGGTCAAGGTGTTATTACTAATATAAGCTGTGCTAATGATACAAATGTAACTGGAATTTGTACAAGAACTGCTCAAATTTGGGAACCAAATGATGTAGATCACGTTCCAGGTGCAATTAGTTGGTATAATACAGCTTGTAGAAAGAGAACTGGTGCTACTACATTTGAAGGAGCTTGTGGCGATATTCAAGATGGTGCATATTATCCTACTTATGCTGTAGCTAATGAAATTGAAGCAAGTGATGCTGTAGATGTATATGATGGTGAAGAATACAATGGCTATTCTGCTACTATTTCATCTGATCCAGAAGATGGACTACTATATAAATTCCCAACATTTAAAGATACAGATAAGCTTAAAAAAGGTATGTTACGTCCGGTATTTATGACATTAGCTCCAAACAGTGTTACTAAAGTAAGAGTTTATGTATGGATTGAAGGACAAGATGTTGATAACTATGATTTTGCAGCAATTGGTAAAGCTATTTCAGTTAAATTTGGATTCACTAAACAAAGATTTACTGAAGAAGACTTTGGTTATACAGGTCCAACTTCAAAACCAACAACAACTACAGTTCCAACAACTACAGCTGAATAAAGTTATAGAAGTTTAATATAATTTAATATTAAATAACTAATTTGATTATTTAATGTTTGAAAAATATAAAGAGTAATCTAAGTTGGTTACTCTTTATTCATATTAGATCTAGAGGTGATTAGATGAATAACAAAAAAACCAAGAAAAACGCTGAAAAATTTAAAGAATGGATAACTAATCATAAGAGAAAATTTTTCATAATGTTTCTTACAGCGTTATTATTAATGGCATCAACATATGCTTGGTTATCTTCATCTCTAAATGTTAAAATACAGTTTTTAAAATTATCAGTAGCTAGTAATAGTGGATTATTTATTTCACTTGATGGAATTGACTTTTCGGATTCTGTTGTTATATCCATGGACAGTATTATTATGGATTTAAAAGAAACGTATCCTAATCATACTAATCAATGGTCTTATGGTTTATGGCCGGTTTCTACTAACGGAATATTAGATTCAAATCAAGACAAATTTGCAGTTTTTACAGGAGATTTGGTACATACTAAAGAAAGAAACCCTAATGGTAGTGTCAAAAGGTTATTAAATACTGTACGCCGTAACGAAGATAATTCCAGTCCGGGTAATTTATATGTAGCTTTTGATATATTTTTAAAAAATGATACTGGATCTCCATTTGCTGATAATTTATATTTTGCCGATTCAACAAAAATAGATTATGCGGAGGATACTGAAGAGGAATTAAAACTTGAAATGGATGGGATTTTAAATTCAATAAGACTCGGCATTGTTAGGGTTGGTAGTGTTCCTTTAAACAGTACTCCAGATGAAATTCAAAATATGAAATGTAATAATGCATGTGAAATGCTCATTTATGAACCAAATAGTGAATCTCATAGTGAGCTTTCTATTGAAACTGCATTAAATTATGGTATTATGTTAGTAGATGGTATAGAAGTTCCAAGCTACGCAATAGTTGCTGAAGGTCGTAGATTGGAACATACTAATGGTCATATAGGAACGGGAATTCCTTTAGATACGGAGCATTTTAAAATGCAAGAAACGATTAAGGATTTTACTAAACCGGTTTTTGAGGTTCCTAATGCTATTACTAAAGCCAGAATTTATATCTGGTTAGAAGGTCAAGACATAGATAGTTTGGAAACAAATTCTAAAGGTGTAGACCTTGCAGTAGCTATCGACTTTGTTAAAGACTTAGCAGGATACGAATAGAAGAAAAAGGGTGGAAGTATGAAAAAAGAGGCTAGTAAAGTTATTTTTGATTTATCTGAACTTACTTTAAGTGAGTTGGTAAGTCTTTATGAGAAAGTAATAGGTTTTTTACAATATCTTGACGAAAGTAAAATTGTAATTGAAGAGAATAAAGGGGAAGATAGTAATGGCTAATTTTTTACAATTTGCAGAAGAAGATATTCAATCAAAAAAGACTTTACTTTCGACAATGCCTACTACTACAAAGACCAATAAAAGAAAATATAATGAAAAAATTGATAGTATAAAGTTAAAATATGAAGAATATCGAATTGCAATCAAAAAATATTTAGATGTTAAAAGTAAATCATTTAATATGGTTGATACTCGTAATCCTTCAGAATTAACAGAAAAAATTGCAGATTTAGAGCATATTAAGTTTATTTTAAATCCTACTAATACTTTTTTTGAAAAAATGGGATTTGATACTTTGTTATATCAAATGGGAACTTATCAAGATCTTAAATTTTCTTCATTAAAAAGGATTATTAATGATTTACTTGATAAATTTGATATGGCGGGTGCCAAACTAAAAAAAGAGGATTTTAACTATACTTTTTATGTGTATGAATTCATGTCTTCCTTTTTAGATATTAAACACTCCGGTAATAATAATTATGATGGATTAACAGAAATATTTGAAAAAATATATTGGGAAAATCCAGAATTAATTAAACATATGGAACTTAATTTTCGTAGATTAATTCGTCAAAATGAAAGAAAATTTATAAACTATGTTTCTAAATTACAAAATGATATTAAATTACATAATGGATTAGATTATGAAGGTTGTTTAGAAAAATTAAATGTTATTTATCGTGAGTTAAATACATTAACTAAAGAAAATATATGTGATATTATCGAACTTTCTAAAAATAGTGTAATAGATATTAATCAATATTTTGAAGATTCAAAAACTAGAACAACCACTTTCAGTGATTTAATGATTGATGCTTTAGATTTTGAAGAAGAAAAAGTTATGAATCGCTTTTATGATAATATTGAAAGATTAAAATCAAATGTTGAAGAATATGCCAATTATGTTAAATTTGCGCCTTTAATAAATAATTTTAAAAATCAGTATTTAAAAAACATACCGGAAAATCCCGGTAAAGGGTCTCCTTTAAAAGATATTGAAAGTAAAATATCTAAAGCAGAAAGTAAATTAACTAAATTGAATAAAAAAATTATCAATTCTCATGGTTTATTTTTTAGACTAAAAGAAGATGATTTAAAAAATATTAAATTTGAATCTATTAAGATAGCTAACGAATTATGTAAGTTATATGATGAATATATTAAGGAATATTTTGATAGTAAAGTCATTCCACAAATTAGTGAATCTTTTGCAGTCGCTGATTTGTTACATTTATATTACAGTTATGATTATTATAAAAAATCAGCCATCAAAATAGCATATGATATTGATAATTATGATGAAATTGTCAAATACAGTGACAGTTTTGATTTATTTGCTATGAATCCAACAAATGTTATTGTTTGTTCTGCTGCTTTATTTGATTTAGCAAATATAGCCAGAGTAATTATTAATAAATATCGTCTACTTAATATTAATATTAATGAAGAAGATTTAAATGAAGAAGATTTATCTGTTTTCTTAGATAAATTAAAGATGATTTTAAGAATCAAAGAAATTGATAGTAGTTCAACAAGTGTGGAAAAAATATGGTTTATGACTCAAGTATATAAATTTAATATTGCGGATAGTAATTCAAGTGAATAGGCATTATATTATGTCTATTTTTTTATCTAAATATAATGCAGAATTTGACGAATTATGTTATAATTATTTAATATAAGGATACCAGAAAATAAGGGAAGTAGATTAATATGGCAAAAATAAAATGCGTAATTAATGAACTTATTCGTAATCACAAGATTGCCTTTTGTGTTATTTTGCTATGCATTGTTTTAATGATCTCTATTTTAGTTCCTACTTTAGCTAATTTTATTAATAACAATCCGGAAATTATCCCAGTAGTCTGGGATGGTTCGATTGCATCTGAATATAAGTCGGGTAATGGAACTAAAGATAATCCATATATCATCTCTGATGGCAGTGAACTGGCTTATTTTAAGTATAAATTAGATGAAACAGATTATAGTGATACTTATTTTTCAATTAGTAATAATATCATTCTTAATGAAGGAACCTTAAGATATGATCCGGAAAACGGAATTGAATATATTTTAAATGGCATTACTTATTATGTAGAATATTATACTAATAAATATTATGACAATCCTGAGAAAACCGGTACAGAAGTAGGTACAGTGAATATTTTTGAACCTTTAAAGGATTTTAAAGGAAATTTAGAAGGCAATCTATATACTATTTATGGTTTATATTTAACTGATTCAAGCAGTGAAAATTTAGCTTTATTTGAAAATTTAGAAGGTAATATTCAAAATTTATTTTTTAAAAATGTTTTGGTTTATGGTGGATCCAATACAGCCGGGCTTGCTATTTCTACTGATGATTTAAGTGTTAATAATGTAATTTTTGATGGTTATATTGTTAATAAACAACAAGTTATTAACAAAAATATTACCGGTAGTTTGAACCTTGATTTAGTTAACATTAATAATTATGAAACAACAAACTACATTGATTTTAAAAATCAATTACCATATATAAATGATATTGTCTCAGCTAGAATTTCCGGCATTTATGAACTTAGTGGTTCTAGTGAAGGAACAACTATTTTAATAAATGGAGTAAGTGTTACAAATGGGAGCTTTTTAATAAATTTAACAGAAATACCGGAACAAATAACTGTTACTACATCTAGTACTTCAGCGCCAATGACTTTGGAATTTACTAATTTTAATTATGAAATAACTTATAATTACAGTCAAGCTTCCGGTATTATCGGAGAAGCTCGTAATACAGTTTTAAATAATGTAGTTAATGCTTCTGATATTTTTGGTAATTTTATCGGTAGTGGTTTAATAGGTACATCTTTCGGTAAATTAAATATTACTAATTCATATAATAGGGGAAAGATAAACAGTAATTTAGGATCTGGCTTAATAGGTCAAGTTACCACTACCAGTGAAGAGATAAAAATTTTACGAAGTTTTAATATCGGAAATATCACTGCTTATACGCAAGGTGGATTACTTGGTTATATTAATAATACAGCAGTAAATATCCTTATGGAAAATAGTTTTGAAGGTACAGAAATTAATCCTGTGGGTAATGAAGGAAATATTACCATAATAAATAGTTATGTCAGTGATATTAATAATGTTAACCCTAATTTTATATATAAATCAGTCCAAGAATTAAAAGAAGAAGAATTCTTAACTGAAATGGAATACAGTCCCTATATAAGTGATACTGATTATAATGAAAATTCTCTTAATATTTGGTATTATGGGGCGGAAGAATTTCCAATGAATTATTATGATCAGAAAATGACGGAGGTAGTATCTTTATATTTAAGTAATTTAAATTATAATAAATATTTACCTATTTTAGATAACAAAATTATTAAAAATAATATTACATTTGTTTTAGAAGAAATAAATAGTTATGATTCGGTTATAAGTAAAGAATATTTTATAAGTAATGAATCTGAAGTTTTATCTAAAAATGATTTAAAAGAAAATATTGAATGGATAAGTTATAATGGTATAGAGCAGATTACCGAAGAAGGTACATATGTCATTTATATTAAAATAACTGATTATAAAGATCGCATAAGTTACATAAATTCTGATGTATTAGTATTGGATTTAACCGCACCGGAAGTAACATTAAGTAGTGCTGATTATAACTGGACTGAATATTTAAATGAACCATTAGAAAAATACACCAGTAAAATAGAAGAGTTTACGATTAGTACTCAAGATAATTTATCCGGTATTGCATATATTAGATACTTGATAAGTTCTAATTTATATACTGAAGCCGAATTAAGTGCTTTAGAAGAAAATAATTGGTCAGATTTTCAAAATAAAATAACTCTTAATGAACTTGGTAAAAATATAGTCTATGTTCAAGTAGTAGATAATTCAGAAAATATTAAATATGTTAGTAGTTATTATTTTAATTATCAAGGGTATCAAACTTTTGAAGCTTATCCCGGTATTGGAAATAATTCGCTTTATCAAGGATTACCCCTAAACATAACCGGAAATTCAGCCTTTACTTTAAAAGTTACTTATGATGAAGTAATGAGTAAATTAGAAGGAAATATTTATCATAATATTATAACTAATATATTACTTCCTAAAAATACAATCATTAAGCTAATTGATTATTCTGATAATAAAATTTATACATATGAAATTACAACGGATGAGGATATTTATAATTATAATAATAGTTGTCCTTCTGAAATTGATTGTCAAAAAAGAGCCAAGTATCCGTTTTCTTTATTTACCGAAAGAGGAAAATCAGTTCAAAATACTTATGTCGAAAAAGATTATTATCAAGATAATAAATATTCAGAAAATTATTCAATTATTTTTGATTTTAGTAATACTGATTTAAATCAAGATATTGAAAATATTGAAAGTTATATTGAAACTGAGGATGAAAATGGTAATTTAATTAGATCTACCATTAAATCATCTATACCAAAATTCAATGTATATTCTTCCATTAACGGAGATAGTTCCAGAGCCGGTATTTATTTAACAAGTGATTATATAGGTAACCTTATATTATTAAATACTAACTCAATTACGGAAATTAATTTAATCAGCGGTATTAATTATAAAAGAAAACAAGAATATAAAATATTTGATACTAGTTATGAATATGGAAATCTAGGTTTAGAGATTAGTTTGGTTAACAATAATGATGAAATTGTGAGTAAAGAGTATTTAAAAAACGTAATTATCCAAGTAAATGGAAATAATTATATAGCTGGAAATGATAATATTATTAGGGTTACGGGAAATAATCTGCAAAGTGAAACAGGAAAGAATTTAAAAATCATTACTTATGAAGGATATACCGGATTAGAGGAAGGCAATTATTATTTTAAAATCCGAAGTTATAAATCTTTAGGTGGATATATGGCAGGAGACAGTACCGTAGCAGAAATGCTTATTCCGGTTTATGTATCTCAGTATAATTACAGTAGATTTTATCAAGTTGAGATGAGCTCTCAAGTAATAAGAAAAACAGAAGAACCGGAAAACATTACTTTCACAATTACCAAAGAAGGTGAATTTACCAGCCCAGAGGTTAGGATATCTCTTTATGAGAAAGAGGAATTAACCGGTGATAATCAAAAATATAATTTAATCGATTTACAGCAATATGTCGCTGATAGTTTAGTACATGTCAGTAATTATGCTTATGCAATTTCTGGAGATAGTTTTGTAATTAGTTTTGATTCTACTAAATTTAATTATAATGGCTATCAATTGGTACTTGAATTATATGACGGAGATAAACGTATCGATATAGTAAAAAAATATTTCATAGTTAGATAGAAAGGAAGATGATCTGTGAGAAAAAGAATTTATATCATTTTTGGTTCATTTTTGATGTTATTATTTACATCGGGAATTACTTACTCAGTTTTTACATCTAATGCATTACTTGTTTCTCCGGATCAGAGTATAGCCGAATTTATCTTTAATTTTGAAAGAGTATCAGATATTGACGTTCCTCTTACAGAGATGAAACCGGGGGATGAAAAGAATATCTTGTTTGCCGTTTCAAATTCCAATGAAGAAACGTACAGTAAAGTTGATATTGAATATCAAATAACCTTAACTACTTATCATTTTATACCTTTGGTTATAGAACTATATCAAGTAGATGACGAAGAAACATTGATTGGAACCTGTGATGAAAGTAAATCTCGTAATGAATTAAATGAACTGGTATGTAATATGCCAAAGACTTTATATGAATATGATGAAGAAGACTTACATAATTATCGTCTGCATCTTGTCTTTCCACCGGAATATAATGACGAATCATATGTTGATTTAGTAGATTTTATTAACTTAAAAATTAAATCAGAGCAAAAGATTTAAGGGTAGGTGTTTATGAAAAAATATAAGAAACCAATAATAATTATATTAATTTGCTTAGTTATTGCTATCATATTACCTTTAACTTGGTCTTTAGCAAAATATGTCAAAGATGTAGTTTTGGAATATCAGATGAAATCTAAAGGATTTTATTTTTCCAGTCCAGATCTTGAACCCAATAAGGTTATAAATTCTTGGTCAGGAGAAGCTATAAACTTCACATTATTAAATAGTATAAGTGATGAATTAATCACTGAATATGATATTAATTATGAAGTAACGTGTGAGATATTGGGTGATGCTTCATCTTTAGCTGCTTGTCATGTTAATAATGAAGAAACTAACAGTGATACAGGGGTATTAATGAGCTATCAACATTGTCTTAATAATAAACAAGATGGAATTGATGTAGCTAATTATAATAAAGATGAATGTGAATTAGGTGGATATACTTGGGAAAAACAAATTGCTACCCAAAACCTATCTTTTAAGATTATACCCAATGAAGAAGAGGAAATTAATGAGATTGAAGTAAAAATTAGTATAAACAGTACTTCACCTTATAAAAAGACTTTAGTTGGCAACTTTATTCTTTATAAAGCTTATGATAACTCAGATAAGTTGCAAACTGAGTACCATGATTTAGGAGATTTTATCAAATTAGTTCTAACTAATAAACAAAGTAATCAACGTTGTATTAATATCAAATGGGACTCAGAAGAGTTGTTAATTGATGAAGATATAAGTTTTTATAACTCATATGAAGTTGATGAAAATGATAATATTGAAGAGATTGAATTTAATGAAGTACCTAATAGTAGTAGAGAATTTACTTTCTTTAAAAAAACAGAAAATGAAATTACATTAGAAAATTTTGAAATATCGGACTGTACTCCTTAACAAAAGATGACAAGTAACGATAAATAAATTGATATCTAAAATTAATTGTGTTATGATTAAAATAGGTGGTAGTATGAAAAAGCTAAAAAACATCTTGGTGGGTATTATTGGAATAATATATTTTGTATTTGTAATAATTAATACTATATTAATGTTGAATATAAATAAGTATGGTGTTACACAATTTGATGATATGACACTGGTAGCAATTAAAAGTGAAATATCATCCAATAATTATATTAAAGGTGATTTAGTAGTTGTTCGTAAACCTAAATTTGAAAATATTCAAGTTGGTGATGAACTATTTATCTATAAGATTAAAAAAGATGGATCTCCGGTTATCGATTTAGGTATAGTTGGAGAAATCCATGAAAAAGATGAGTCATTATCATTTGAAAATGGCGCTTCATATGAAATGGATTATGTAATAGGTGGATCAGAAAAGGTTTATCATGAAATTGGTAAATATTTCAGTATTATTCAATCACAATGGGGATTCTTATTTATTATATTGGTACCAAGTTTCTTAATATTTGTTTATGAATTATATGCAATAATTGTCGAAGTTAAATACGGCAAACCAGATGCTAAAAAGTAGTTAAACTACTTTTTTTTTGCAGTAAATATAACAAAAATCTCCAATATTTTCCATTCTACAACAATTTGATTTACAAAAGTGGTGATTTTATGCTAAAATATATTATAGAGTAAAATAGGAGCGGTAATAGTATCATGGCTTTAAAGAAAAGAATTACAAAAGAAAAAATTATTAATATTATTTTAAACGCTTTGATAGCTTTGTTTAGTATCATTTTAATGATATCTATCTATACCGGAGTGCAGATTAGGATTTTGGGTCATGATTATGCAAATTTTTTTGGATATTCGATGTTTGAAGTCCAAACTAAAAGTATGGAAGACAC
The DNA here is from genome assembly GCA_012520055.1 of Mollicutes bacterium. Classification (GTDB taxonomy): domain Bacteria; phylum Bacillota_I; class Bacilli_A; order RF39; family UBA660; genus DUUS01. The sequence goes on along the minus strand of JAAYPA010000026.1, from coordinate 18,388 downwards.
CATATCTGCAGGGGATTGGATAATAGTAAAGCTGGGTTCCAAAGTTAAATTAAATGACGTAATTACTTATAAAAAAGGCAAAGAATATATAACGCATCGTTTAGTAGATATCCACAATGGAACTTACGTTACTAAAGGTGATGCTAATAGTGGTAAAGATGATCCTATCGAACCAAATCAAGTAGTAGGTAAAGTAGATAAAATTTTACCTGGTTTTGGTATCTTTAGGAAAACTTTATTTAATCCTTGGGTATTGATTTTATTAATTGTTATTTTGTATTTAGTAGATTCTTTAACCAAAGAAAATAAGAATAATAAATTTGAAGAAAAGATAAGAGATATGATTTTAAAATTAAAGGATAAAATTATTAAAAAATCAATTAATAAAAAGATTAACGATGAAGAAATTTTACCGGAATTAAATAATTTCAATATGAATGAGGAAGCTATCGTAATTGAAGAAGAACCAAAAGACGAAATCGTCATCATGGAAGAAAAAGAAGAACCTGAAGAAAATATTTCAGAAGTTACGGAAGTTGCTATGCCGGAAGAAGAAACTATGGAAATCGAACTTGAAGATAAAGAAGAATTAGAAGAATATGACACAGTAGCTGATGATCTTGAAAAAACTCATTTCTTTAGAATTATTCCGGTTGATGAAGGAGAATTAGATTCTACTTTATTGGAAATAGCTAATTATGAGGTTAATGAACAAAATAGGAATGATAATAAGAATAAAAAAACTAATGAAGAAATAATTGATTCTGTAGAAGATGAAGAAGCAGATTTATCTAAAGTAGATTTAAACTTAATCAAAAAACATACTCGTCGTAATAAAAATTTAATTGATGCAATGATGCATATTAAAAAAGATGAAATCAATGAAATTATAAATAATCTTTTGGATGAAGAAAAAATTGCCACTAATGAAGCTACAATTAAAAATATTTTAATTACAACCTTTATTCATGCCAGATATTATAATTATTACAATGAAAAGAATATTGAATATCGTGGTAACAATCTTTTAATTAAAATTGAAAAGATTTTAGGCATTATTGCTACAGAATTAATTAACGATTATGATGGTGCTGATTACAAATATGGTGAAAAAGTTGAAAAATATTTAGATATTTTAAAATTAGTTGCTTATATTGATCAAGGTAAATATACTATCTCGGAAATTAAAACAAAAAGAGAATATTATCGCAATGCTATCAATAAATATTTAAAAGAAATTGAATCAAAAGATTTAGAAGAAATTGTCAATAATATCATTAAGATTCAAAAATCATATGAAGATATTGCCAATTATTTCTTAAAAAGATTTGAAACTAATACATTCTATTTAAATTATAATAAGATTAATAATATTAAGAATTATCAAGCGGTGGATTTAGACCATAATATCAAGTTCAGTAAAGTTTATAGTAACTATATTATTGATAAAACTTATAATGAAGGTATTATTGCCGAAAATAAGACACCTATCTTATTTATATTGTTATTATCACAAATTATAAAAGATATGATTAATACTAATTTTAGTAATAAATATATAATCAATATAACTCCAAGTTTGTATACGAAAGAAAAAAAATTAATCGGATTATTAAATGCTATCGAAGATGAGTATGCTAAAGCTCATATTATATTCTTAATTGATTTTAAAGATCTAGTTAATAACAAGAAATTTATTCAAAGATTAAGAAAAAGTGGCCTTAGATTTGCCATTGGATTTAAAAATACCGAATTTTTATCTGCAAAAAATAAAGAATGCTTATATTTTGCCAATATTATATTCGTAGCTAAAAACAATGATTTGGAGGTTATTGAAAATTATATTCCGGATGATTTACAAGATAAAATTATCTACGATGATATTTTTGATAAATACAGCAGTATAGAAGGAGAATAATAGTGAATACATTTTTTAGGTTTTTCTATGAGTTTATTTCTGTATTCTTTAGCGGTATCGGAGCGATGGCTAAAGGTCTTTATAATGGTTTTCTTCAAATGATTAATGTTAAAACCTATAAATCTGTTTTACTAAGTTATAAAAATAATTTTAATGGTGCAGAGTGGGTATTGGTAGCGGTATCAATTGCTGTTATAGTTATAATTATATTAGCTTTTGGTTTACTAATATTCTTTATAATTAGAAGAGTAGTTCGTTTTGGTAAATCCAAAGTTAACCAGGAAGAACTATTAGATGAAATTAATAATCTTAATGAACAAGTTGAAAAGTTAATTAAAGAAAAAAATGAAATTATGGCTATGAAAGTATCTCAATTAGGATTAAAACCTGGTGAAGAAGAAAAATTACCAGAAACAGGTGAAAATCCTGATGAAGAAGTTGATACAAGTAATACTAGGTTTGGTAAACTTACTCGTATTGATGAAGAAATGAAAGAATATAAAATCAAGAAATATGCTAATGGGTTTACGCTTGCGGAATTAGCTGAAAATTTTCGTTGCTTTAATGCTTCAAAATTAAAACTTTATTATGATATATCACTAATCAGAACTTTTCTTTCTGGATTGGCTTGTGGTAGATTGGTAATCTTACAAGGTATATCCGGTACCGGTAAAACATCTTTAGCATATGCTTGGGGTAAATTTGTCCAAAAAGATTCATGTATTGCTTCAGTTGAGCCTTCATGGCGTGATAAAACTGAATTGTTAGGATATTTCAATGAGTTTACCAAGAAATTTAATGAATCGGATGTTTTAGCCGAATTATATCGTGCTGGATATACAGATGATGTTCATACTATAATTCTAGATGAAATGAATATCGCGAGAGTAGAATATTATTTTGCTGAAATGCTATCTATTTTGGAAATGCCTTCTCGTGATGAATGGATTATTGAGTTAGTACCTAATGGTTGGCCAGATGATCCAAAACGTGTTACAAATGGTAAATTAAAGTTACCTGTAAATGTTTGGTATATCGGAACCATCAATAATGATGACTCAACCTTTATGGTTACCGATAAAGTATATGACCGTGCTATGCCAATTGATATTAATACTAAAGTAGCGCCATTTAAATGTCGTGAACAAGATGCTATAGAAATAAATGCCAGTTATTTAGAAAAATTATTTGCCGAAGCCATACAAAATCATCCGTTAACAGCAGATAGTCTAAAGAAAGTATCAGAGATGGATGAATATGTTATTAAACATTTCCGTGTTGCATTCGGTAATCGTATTTTAAAACAAATGAATACTTTTGTACCAGTTTATGTAGCATGTGGCGGAGATGAAGTAGAAGCAATTGATTATTTCATTGCTAAAAAAATCTTCCGTAAATTTGAACAAATCAATATTTTATTTATTCGTGATGAAATCGATCCGTTTATTTCTTATTTAAATAAAAAATTTGGTAATGGTAAAATGAAAGAATGTATCGAATTTTTAGAGAGAATTAAAAAAGCTGCTTAATGGAAAGGAAAATCTAAAATGGGGAAAGCTCTAAAATTGAATAGTGAACTTAATAAGAAAAGTGACTTATTTATAGAGAAAGTTAATTCACAAATGGTTTATCAATCGGATTTTTCCGGTGAATTAATTAATTTTGAATGGATTGATAAAATAGAATTTGCTTGTCCTTATGTTGATAACATTGTTAGAAATCCCAAAGTAGCTTTAATTAAGGAAGAAGATATTGTAAAAGTTGAAAAGGCTAAAAAAGTAAGTGTTGCCAGTATTAAAGATTTATCAAGACATACCCATTATATTGAAAAAATTGATAAAGAAACTATGGAAGTTCAACCAAATAAACTTTTGATAGAACGCTCAGAAGAAACCTTTAATACTTATGAAAATCGTTTTATTTATACATTAATCTATAATTTAAATAGGTTTGTTCGTGATAAAGAACAGGAACTGGAAAATTTAGAAATAAAAGATGATCGAATTTTAGAATATGCTGCTACAACCAATACCGGAATAGAACGAGTTAATATTGAATTAAAAATTACCGCAAATGAAAATCCGGATAATAATGAAAGCAAATTAAGTAAAAAAATTGAAAAAGAAATTGCAAATGTTAAAAAAAGATTAACTAAAATAAATGCTTTTATTGCCAGTTGGAAATTCAGTGAGTTATATACAACTTTAGAAAATGCCAATGTCCATTTAATAACTCCCCCAATTAAGAAAACCAATATTATACTTAAAAATCCTAATTTCCAAGTAGCTGAAAATTTATGGACTTACATGCAAACATATGAAGATAACAAAAAAGAAGATGCTAAAAAAGGATTAGATAGTACCGGTAATAATGATTTACTAGGTATATTAGATGATGCTTTTTTAATGGATTTCTTCGTTATGGATTCCATTTCACCATCTAAAAGAGAACAAAAACAAAAATTATCAGAATATGCAGTAATAATGATATATCAACAAATTAAAAGAACAATTTCTCTTTTACTAAATAGTGGTGTAGATATCGATGACGATGAAATTTTGGAAATTATAGCTAATGAGTTAAAAAGAGAAAGAAATAAAACTACAGTTGATAGTTCAGATATAAATAATAGATTTAAAGATGAATTCGAAGAATTCTTAGAAAACGTTAAAAATTATATATAATAGGAGAGCGACATGAATAAGTTAAAAGATATTGCTGAGAATAATAAGTTAGTTAAAATTTTGTTTAAAATTATTAAAGGATTTCTAGTTATATTGATGTTAGCATTTATTATTACAGTTTATTTACAAAGATTCAGTAATAATAAGGTCTCCTTTTTTAATTATCGAATGTTTACAGTAGCAACAAGCAGTATGGAGCCAAGATATGTTATTGGTGATGTTTTGTTTGCCAAAAAGGTTGAACCTTCGGAAATTAAAGTAGGAGATGCTATTAGTTATGAAGGTAGAGTAGGATCATTTAAAGATAAGATAATTACCCATGAAGTAGTTAAAATTGTTAAAGATAATAATGGTAAATATGTTTTTCATGCTAAAGGACGTGCTAATATTGTTGAAGATCCGATTGTATATGAGGATCAACTTTATGGTATCGTAGTATATAAGTCAAGAATATTATCCTTTGTTTATAAAATTATCAAAACTACTACTGGCTTTTTCTTATTTATTATAATTCCATTAGTCGGAATTATAGGATATGAGCTTATATCTACATTACTAGCAAAGGAAGATAAAAGAAGAAAATCAATTTAAGCAAATCATAAGGGAAAGGGTGATATGATGAAGAAAAAACATCAAGTTTATTTGCGTCTAAATTTAATGTCATTATTTTTAATTGCAGTTTCATTCATATCTGTAACTTTAGCTTGGTTTGCTTATAGTGGGTTAGCAACTGTTTCAACAGAAGTAGACGTTAAAGCTTGGTTTATCGAATTAGAACAAAATGATAAAAAAGTAACTAACGAGATAACAGTTAATTCATCAGATTTATATCCGGGGATGAAACCAGTAACTGAAACTATTGTTATTAAAAATACCGGTGATTCTGATGCCGAACTAAAATACTCAATCGTAAGTGCCAGAATATTGGATCAAGCTAATTATGTTGTAAATGAACAAAAATCTACTGAAGAAATTGAAGATATTTTATCTCATGAATTTCCTTTCAGGGTTAACTTTAACTTAAGTCAAAAGTATCTTTTAGCTAAAGATGACGATGATAATATAGATGAAGCAGTTTTTGAAATATCTATTTCTTGGCCTTTGGATTCATATTCCGAAAATGCCGGAGAAGCAAATATAATTGATAGTGAATGGGGAAATAAAGCTTATAATTTTCAAAAGGAAGAATTACGAAAATATAATGCTGATGAAGAACATTATCAAATACAACCATCTATTCAAATAGCGTTAAATTTAACAGCAGAACAATATTTGGAAAGTATTGAATCTAGTGATCCTAATTATAATTTAGGTGATTCGATTTTAGTTGATGTTATAAATAATAGTAGATGTCAAGCCTTATTACCAAATCAATGTTTAAAAATGTATGTTATCGATGTTAATAATACTATAGGAGATAGAAAAGTTACATTATTACCAAATCCTTTAAGTGAATATAGAGCCAGTAGTTATGATGAATATGAAGCAACTAAAAATGATATAGTCGATGGATGGCAAGTCTTTACAAGAGGATTAACTGTTGAGGATTTATTAAAAATTATTTCAACCGATGTTAATAAATCCTTTGTTCAAATTGATGGAGTATCTGATGCTATTATTGGCAATTTGACTTATACCGGTCGAATGAATAGAGAATTAACTAGGGTAATAACAAGTAATGGCCGTTTTAAATTTCTAAATTCAAAATTTCCTTTTTTAGTCTCGACTGAATGTTACTGGACTTCAAGTGTTTATGGTTATGAAAAAGCTTTTGCTTTACAAAAAGATGATGATACTACTAGATTATTTGGTAATTATAAACCTAATCTTTGTAAAGTTATTCCAGTAGTGGAAATGGATGAAGATAGATTAGAATTAGAATCATAAAAAGAACCTTAATGGTTCTTTTAATTTTCTTCAATAAAATGTTTACTTTTATGCGGTTCATCAAATAATAAATTACGGTAATTTTGTTGTCTTAAAACTTCATAAACAGCAATTGCCACCGTATTGGATAAATTTAAGGCTCTGACTTTATTTGTCATGGGCATTCTAATACAATGATCAATATGTGGTTTTAAAAGTCTAGGTGGTATTCCGGTCGATTCTTTACCAAATATTAAATAGATATTTTTATGTGATTCACTAAAATCAAAGTCACTATGTGGTTTATGTCCATATCTGGTAAAATAATAAAATTCACCTTCATTACGACTATAAAAGTCATCGATATTTTCATATACTTCATAGTCACAATTTTCAATATAATTAACTCCGCTTCTTTTAATAGAAGAAGCGTCTAATTTAAACCCTAGTGGTTTTATTAAATGTAATTTTGTATTAGTAGCTACGCAGGTTCTCATAATATTACCGGTATTTCCCGGTATTTCCGGTTCAAACAAAACGACGTTTATCATAATATCTTAATCTATAATTTCATATTTTTCCAGTAACTGGATAAAATTACCGGTATTAATTAATCCTACGTTACTATCAATTAAATCTATTGCTTTATTGTCTTTATAATAAATAATTCCCGGAAGCTTTTTTAATGTGTTCTTTTCTAAACCTAGAGTTTTATTTAAATTAGTTAAATAATTATCTTGTTCCATTAATTCTGTAACATTCAAGTATATAAAATTATCAATCAGTTCGTTATCTTTCAATATCTTTTTTAATTTTACTTCAAAATTATAAATATCTTGGTCACCAGTATAACTTATATATAAGAAAGTATCCGGACTAAATTCTAATGAAGCATTTTGAATTTCATTTGGTTGAATATTAGCAACAAATTTAGCAATATAACTATTATTTGCTCTGTTTTTTAAATGATTTTTGTAAAGGTTAGATCCGGCAAGTGTAATAAAAATTGTTCCTATTAAAATCAAAGCTAAATTAAGATAATTATTTTGACTATTCCTCCTTGCCATACTTATCCTCCTTTTTTATTATCTAATAAAAGTATATCATAATAGAGAAAAAAAAAGAAGAAATATTCATTATTTTTCTTTTAAGCAAATATAGACAAAATAATTATTTTAGTAGTTAAAAAGCCCTTATCATAAAGGGCTTTTAACATATTATATTAATTGAAAGGAGTAAAAAAATGTTTGTAAATATTGATGATGATTTTTTAAATTACCATTCAGGAATTGATATGTCTAAATTTTACCATAATGGATATGATAAAGTACCATATCATTCATTCAATCAAGATAAATCAGATGTATTAAGCCCTAAAGAAGGATTAACTATCGGTAATATGTTCTTAAATTCTTATATACCGTATAAACATTATAAACCAAGAGAACTGAAAGCAAGAAGTGAAAGGGAAGAGTTATTACTTAAAATTCAAGAATTGTGTTTTGCTCAGAATGATTTAAATCTATTTTTAGATATGCATCCTGATGATCAAAAAATGTATGGATTATTCAAAGAATATACCAAGGAAGCAAAAAGACTATCAGATATATATTCAGAAAAATACGGTCCATTAGAATTAAATAATGATTTAGGAGCTAGTTATGGATGGTACAAAAATCCTTGGCCATGGGAGGTGTCAGACAATGTTTAAATATGAAAAGAAACTTCCATATCCAATAGATATTAAACGTAAAGATGTTAGGATGGCAAAATATATTATAACTCAATTTGGAGGCCCAGATGGCGAATTGGGAGCATTCCTTAGATATTTCAGTCAAAAATTTTCAATGCCCACCCCAGAAGGTAAAGCACTTTTAAACGATATTGCCGTAGAGGAAATGGGACATTGTGAAATGATCTGTGCGATGGTAACTCAATTATTAAAAGGAGCTACTATTGAAGAACTAAAAGCCAATGGATTAGAAGCTAATTATGTAGAACATGGTAAGGGAATATATCCATGTGATAGTAATGGTATTCCGTTTACCGCAGCTGCCCTTCAATCAAAAGGAGATCCCATTGCTGATTTAGCTGAAGATATGGCTGCTGAAGAAAAGGCAAGAGTAACATATGAATATTTGATTGATATGACCAATGATCAGGATTTAATAGATCCTTTATTATTTTTACGTCAAAGAGAAGTAGTACATTATAAATGGTTTAAAGCTTTATACGATAGATATAAGAAGCAAGGCTATTAATAAAAAGTCAGCTGTTTGTGAAAATTGCGTAGATGTTGACTGTCATGAAACAAAAAAATCACTTGTAGTTTCAAAGACTGTTATAATTAATTTTTAAACATACTCTTGATAATTTTTCTTTCGTAAATATGATTTACGTATTAAATCTACAGGTATAACTGTAAAAGCTAAAGCTAAGATAAATATTAATTCTTTTAATGTTAATCCATAAGTTCTAAATATTGTTCCACCAAAATATATAAAATAAATTTGGATTATTCCTACCAGTAAAAAGATAATGATAAATACTTTGTTTTTTCTGATATTATGAAAAAGATTAAAATGACTTGTGCGGGCATTAAAGGCATTAAATATTCCCATGAAAACAAATAGGGCAAAAAATGCGGTCATAAAATACTTATTGTTTAAATCATAACGAATAATCTCTTTAAAAAACGGTGTCTTTAAAAATATCAAACACAATAAAGCAGAATAAATCCCCGTAAATAATATTTCCCCATACATATAGTAATTTATTATTGATACATTTTTAGGTTTTGATTTTTCTTTCATATATTCTAAACTAGGACTTTCATAAGCAAAGGCCAGTCCCGCTAAAGTATCCATAATCATATTAATCCAAAGCATTTGCATAACGGTTACCGGGGTACTTATTCCTATAAATGGTCCGATTATTGATAATGTCATTGCACATATATTAACTGTTAATTGAAAAATAATAAATTTACGGATATTTTTAAAAATAGTTCTGCCATATAAAATAGCCATACTTATTGATTTTATATTATTGTCAAGTATTACTATATCACTTGCTTCTTTAGCAACTTCTGTTCCACTTCCCATTGCAAAGCCGACATCGGCTTTTTTTAGTGCTGGAGCATCGTTTACTCCATCTCCGGTCATACCGACTACTAAGTTCTTTTCTTGTGCAACTTTGACTAAACGACTTTTATCAGTAGGTTTAGCTCTTGCTATAACTTTTAATTTAGGAAGAATTTCTTTTATTTCTTCACTGTTCAAACTAATAAATTCATCACTGGTTAATGCAAGACTGTCATCTTTCATGATATTTAATTCTTTAGCTACAACCAAAGCAGTATCTAAGGCATCACCAGTAATCATAATAACATCAATACTGGCATCTTGAATTAATGAAATACCTTCATAACTTTCCGGTCTTATTTCATCTTGAATTAATATAATTCCCACAAAAATATAGCTATTAATAGACTTCATATCACTGTAAGCAAGTGTAATAATCCGCATTCCTTTTTTTGTATATTTACTTATCATTTCCATAATCTTTTGTTTATCCGAGATTATATTTTTATGACCATGTTTATCAATATAAAATTTACATTTAGGTAAAATGACTTCACTGGCACCTTTAATATAAAAATGATCTTTAGTAGTACATGTAGAATATTTGTTATTACTGTCAAAGCTTTCTTCTGAAATGATTTCTTCTTTTTCATAGGTATTGATAAATTTTTTTAATGATTGATCAGTTGAATTACCACCAATAATTTTTCCATCTACTATTTCACTGCTGTTATTAATATTTAGTGACTTAGCCACAATTTTTAAATATTCCGGATATTTTATAAGTTCAACTTCATTACTGTATTTAGTTTCATCATAATCACAAATACCAACAACGGATAATTCTCCTTTAGTTAAAGTACCTGTTTTATCGGTAAGTAAAATATTAATCGATCCGGCAGTCTCAATACCTACAAGTTTACGGACTAAAACATTATTTTTAATCATTCTTTTCATATTGGTAGAAAGAACTAATGCAACCATCATTGGTAGTCCTTCCGGAACGGAAACAATAATAATAGTAACGGCTAATGTCAACCCATAAATTATATAATCAATTATCAATACAGGATTACTTACGGTTTTTATAATTTCATCAATTTCAAAATGATTGCTAATTACAATAACAGACAAAAGATATGATATGAATACTAAAAAAGCGGCTATATAGCCCATTCTACTTATTACTTTAGCAAGTTCTCTTAATCTTAATTTTAAAGGGCTATCGGGGTTTTGTTCAGCAAGTTCTGATAAAGCATTTCCGTATAAAGTGTTTATACCTACACTGGTTACTTTCATAATACATTCTTTAGAGTAAATTACACTGCCTTTGTAAAGTTTATTAGTATCGGTAATAAATGAAGTTGTAGCTTTTTTGGGAATTTCATAACTTTCTCCGGTTAAAGAAGATTCATCGACAGTAACATCGCCTTTGATAATTATTCCGTCAGCCAGAACAGCTTCACCACTGGATAGGTAAACAATATCATTTACAACCAATTCCTCACTGGGAATATTAACTAATTTATTATTTCTTTTAACTCTAACGAATATTTGACTATTTTGTTCAAATAACTTATTGAAAGCTTTACCACTACCATATTCACTAATCGAAGATATAAAAGAGGCCAGGAAAATGGCTATAAAAATGCCGAGCGTTTCAAACCAATCAAATTCCCTGAATAAGAACACAATTTTGACTGCCAGAACAACTAATAAAATCTTTATTATTGGATCTCCCAATGATTCGATTAATAGTTTCCAAAAACTATTTTCGTTTTTGGTTTCTATTTTATTACTACCATATTTGTTGCGATTCTGGATTACTTCTGCATCGTTTAGTCCTTTTATGTCCATACTTGTCCTCCGGTTAAATAATATGGGTTAAGTATTGAAAAAATGACTAAAAATAATTTTCCATCAAACTACAAATGTTTGACATAGTTAACTTGACATATATTATTGTCAAATAGACAATAATATATTGTAAAATTGACACAAATAATTTATACTAGGCTTGTAAAGGAAGGGTGTCTACCATGACAAAGAAGATAAAAATAATCTTATTATTGATTTCAATGTCAGTTTGTCTTGGGTTAATGAGCAGCACATATTCTAGGTATGTAGCTAATACTACCAGTGATATTAATGCTTCATTTTCGAAATGGGAAATATTGGTTCAAAATACTGATATTACTTCAAATGGTACATCTAGTATTACTATTGAACCTATTATTCAAGGAAATGATCACGTTGCTGATGGAACATTAGCACCTTCTTCTAAAGGATATTTCGATATAAATATTGATCCTACAAATGTCGATGTATCATTTAATTACAATATAAGTTTGGATATTGTTGATGGAGAATTACTACCGGATTTAATGATTACCAAGTATGTCATCATTTACGATGGAGATACCGAAGAACAATCACAAGTAGAATATGTGGTAGGTAGTACAATATCTGATACTTTATATTATCAAAATAAAACATTATTAGATGAAGAAGAACCTATCATCGAAGAAGAAGAATCCTTTAGTTTTAAACCCTTTACAATTAGAGTTTACTTCGAGTGGTACGAAGGCGATAACCAAGAAATGGATAATGCCGAAGATACAGAAATTGGTACCCTTGCAGTAACGGAAGATGTGTCATTTTATATGACAGCTCAAATATCATTTACACAATATATTAATTCACAAAATTAGCATATAAGTTACCTCTTTCCTTTACATAAACTTGTATGCCAATAAAAAAAGAACCTTTTTTGGTTCTTTTTTTACTTTTTTATTCGTTTTTTTCAGTAATTACTATAGCTCCGGTTGGACACATTTCAGCAATATTAGTTACTTCATCTGTTACTTCATTATTAATGACTTTTGATTTACCATCGTCATCCCAAGCAAAAGTATTTTCTGCTGTATTTATACAAAGTCCACAAGAAATACAATTATCTTTATTTATTTCAACTTTTTTCATACTTCCTCCATAATCATTATACCCAAGATATTTAAATTAGTGCAAGAGTTATTCCAAATATTTACATTTTATGATATTATTATTTTAGAGTGGGTGTTGCTATGAAATCACGCATGGATAAATATGGAATAGAGAAACCGGAATTAAAAAGTCGTACGGAATTATTTAAAGATTTATATCAAAATAATGAAATTGATGATATCAGCAAAATTGATTTAAATTCTAATATTTCAATATTAAAAACGGATGCTAAAAATATTGATATCGATTTAATAAGAGAAATGTTAGATAAGAAATATCGAGAAAATATTCCTAAAAGAAAATCTATAAATATTGATATCGAAGATAACGAAGAAGAGATTAATAAAGAGAAAGTTGATACTAAAGAATATGATATCAATGAAATTTTAGCAAAGGCTAAAACAGAACAAAGTGTAGATTATAATAAAGAAAGATTAAAAAAAATTAGTAATACTAATTATGACATTTTGAAGAATTTAGAAATAGAATCTAAAAATAAAGAAAACAGTGAACAAGAATTAATGACTTTAATTAATACTATAACGAAATTGGAATTAGAGAATCAAGAGAAAGTCAGCAAAGATGCCAGAGATTTATTAGATCTTGGTGATACAGTGATTACTAAACCTGAAGATATCAATCCGGGAAATTCTGAGATAGATGAAGAGGAAGAAGAAAAAACATTAGAGAACTCATTCTATACCGGTAATTTAGCCGTTGATGAAAAAGATTTTGAAGACTTTAAAGAAATGCAAAAAGATATTAAATCTAATTCAGTTTTAATTAAAATATTAATAATTATATTTGTTATAATTGTTTTAGCAGTTGCAGTATATTTCTTAAATAAATATTTTAATTGGGGGCTATTTTAATATAGCTCTTTTTTATTTCATATATTTAATATATGAGAAGAATAATATATAAAAAAAGATGGTATTTTAATAATAAAAAAGTATTATACTTGTTAATAATTTTTATATGTATAAACACTTTTTTTTATTATTTATTTTTTATAAATAGGTTAAGTGATGCAATTATTCAAACTGCTGAGAAAGAACTTAAAGAAATAACGATGGCGATAGTTACAAAGAATCTAACTAAAGACAAATTGAAAAAAGTTACCGCAGAAGATTTAATAATAATTCATAAAAATAAAGAAGATGAAATTACCGATGTCAGTTTTAAATTAGATAAAGCTTATGATGTCTTATTGGATATTAAAAGTAATATTGAAAAAGAAGTTAGAGATATTAAAAAAGGTATAATTCCCAGTCAAGCTACAGCCATAAAGGATAATTTAGTAATTAAAGTGCCATACTACATCTTTACAGGTAATGCCTTATTTATGAATTTAGGCCCTAAAATATATATTCAAATTAATCTATTGGAAAACATAATTGGAGATGTTTATACTAAAATTTCCAGTTATGGTATTAATACGGTTTTAATAAATCTTTATATCAAGTTTTATATAAAAGAAAGCTTTTTGTATCCTGTTTTAAGCCAAAAAATGGAATATGAATTTGAAGTATTGGTTGCTTCTAAAGTAATACAAGGAAAAGTACCCAGTTTTTATAATGGTCTTATGGAAAGCAGTAGTCCTATTATTAATGTAAAGTGATATAGATAAATTAAAACTGTTGTGCTATATTAATAATAGGAAGGTTCGTCCTATGGAAATATTTGTTAATAAAGCTATCCATAATGGAATAATTAATTACCTAAATGATACTAATAACTTTAATAAAATTCATTTATTTGAGTTTTGGGTTGTTAAGGTTTTAGCACGTATTTATGATGAAATAAATATAATAAATCCTTATAAATTAGGTAAAGAGGATATTTTTAAAAATAATCTTCTTATTTATGGTATGAATGATAAGGAAATAGATTCATTTGTTAAATATATGAATGAATATAATACTTGGTTAGAAAGTTCTAATAACTCTAAAACAAACATTCTCAATAAAATATGTGAAATTTTAATAAATATGATATTAGCGAAAAGTGATGAACGGGAAATAAGTTCTGAAGATTTAGCATTTTTTAATAGCTTCTTTATACCAACTGATCCAGAATTAATTAAAATTAAAAAACTTACTACTGATGATTTAGATATGATTCCTAAGTTATGGGAAAGAAAAAAAGCGTGGTTTACTCAAAATATAGTGTTAGAAGTAAAACCGCCAGAATTACTTTCTCCTGAAGATTATAAACGTTATGGATTATCTATTGATGAAGTTAAACAGTTATCTAATTTGAAAATCAGAGAGATTAATGATAACATATTAAAAGAAGATGCCGAAAATGTTGAGGGTGGTCGTACTAATACTAAAGATGAACCTCTTAAATTAGTATTAACAAGTGGTAGTGGATTTGTAGATACGGTAGTTTTGTTAAGTATCATGGCTACTGAGATTATGATTGGATTATTAATAGCATTTTGGTTTTTAAGGAGATAACAATGGAACAAGAAATTATATTTGATGAAAATAATTATACACTTATCAAAAATTATCGTGAAGGTTATGACTTAGAAGAAGTCAAAAGAAAATTTACTGAGTATTTTTTACCTTTTGATTATATTGTAGGAGATTGGGCTTACGGAAAGTTAAGAATTAAAGGATTTTATAAAGAAGATAATAAGGATTGCAAAGAACTAAATAGTTATAAAACAGTTGATAATTATATTAAAAATAATTGTGCTTATGACTGTCGACATTTTATTTTAGAAAAAAAGCATTGAATAAGCTTTTTTTTTATGTTATGATTATATAGAGAATAGCGAGGTTTTATAATGGATAATATAAAAATAAAATTAGCAAATGGTGAAATTATCAGTGCTGAGCTAATCAGTTATTTTGAATTGATTGATACCAGTAAAAAGTATATTTTCTATACTAAAAATGAAACAGTAGAAAATAATTTAATTAAAATGTATGTTTCCGAAGTTATATCTTCCGGTAGTACTGTTAATATATCTGAAAAAATGTCCGAAGAAGATTGGACTAATTTAAAAAATATTATGAAATCTATTTTAACCGGTGGGAATAATAGTAATATTAAATATTTAGAAATTGGGGGAGATTAATATGAATACAATTGAAGTAGGTCCATCTAATGTTATAGCTGTAGGTAAAGATAAAGCAAATGAGCTTAAAAATAAATATAATGAAGCAGTTAAGAATTCAAGACAAAATAATATGGTTAGAGAACAACCTATAGTAGAAGTTACAAATAATTTACCGACAGAACAAAAAACCAATGCTGATATATTGTCACAAAACTTAGAGATAAATCCTATAACTGAGCCAGTGTCAAGTCCAGAAGTGGTTAATACTCCAACAAATTATGAATCAAATGAAACTCCGTTTCAAGCATCAAATAAACCGGAAGTTAATAATGTTATTTCTATAATTGCTAGTATTCAAGATAATTTAGATAAGTTAGCTGTTGAAGTATTAAAAATGATGCCGGATAAAGTAGTTACTGAAGAAAATATTCCAAATAATCAAATAATTCAACCGGAGCCAATAAACAATATGGAACAACCACCATTTATGAGTAATCAATCAGAAAATACTTCACAAGATATTGCACCATCATTTACACCAAGTTCCGGAAATATATTTGATAATCCACAAGTACAAGAACCCGGACAAGGTTTAGTAGCCTAAGTATTATACTTAGGCTTTTTTCATATAATGAAATATGGAAAATATTATTAACTATTATTATAATTTTTATCCCGAAACTGTAAGTAGAATGTATGGTGGATATTATTTTGAGAATAAAAATGTCAAATATCTTTTAGTTGAACTGATAGTACCTCCTAAAGAGGTTCTTGATATTTACGAAAAATTAATGAGTAATAATATTCATAATTATTTAGTTGTATATAATAAGGAGAATACTTTAGTAAGTACAATTGATAATAAAAATTATATTTTATTTATGATTAATTGTATGCCCAATGAAATATTGAAATTTAATGAACAATTTTTTATACCAATCAGCTTTCAAATGGATTGGAGTAAGCTTTGGAGTAATCGAGTAGATTATTATGAGATTCAAATCAATGAATTAGCACAAGAAAAAAGATTAATTCTTCATAGCGTCTATTATTACATTGGTTTGGCTGAAAATGCTATACATATAGCAGATAAATATGAAAAAAAAGTTAAAGATGAATGTGCAATCCAACATTATCGTATGCGAGTTCCGGTAACCAAAGGAGAATATTTTAATCCAACCAATATGTTAATAGATGTTTCAGTCAGGGATATTGCCGAATATATAAAAAGCTCGTTTTTTTTAGAAAAACGAGACTTTAGTTATTATGTCGATTATATTAAAAATTTAAATTTAACTGATATAACTGCTAATTTACTTTTAGCGAGATTATTGTATCCAACATATTATTTTGATCTTTTTGATGAAATTATTTTAAATGATTATGAAGAAAATTCTTTAATTCCTATTATAAATAATCAAAAAAATTATGAAATATTTTTAAAAGAAGTATATTCCGAACTATCTTTAAAACATCAAATAATCAATATTAATTGGCTTAGAAAATAAATTATTCTACAATTACTATATCTTTGATTTCAGGTATTTCAGCTTGCAGTGCTCTTAATAAACCACCCTTTATTGTTTCATTACGATGGGCACAACCGCAACATGCTCCGAATAATTTAATATATACAATATAGTCTTCATATTTAACAAATTCTAAATCTCCACCATCACTGTTTAAATAAGGACGTAGTTTATTTAAGATATCAATAATTTTTTCTTCCATATTAATCACCTAGTAAAATTATAACGGAAAGTATTAATATAGTAAAGTATTTATGTTATAATAATTAAAGAGGTGAGCACCATGAATAAGGGAGATATAGTACCAGCCGAAGTTACCGGTATTGAAGAATATGGTTTTTTTGTAAAGGTAGCTGATAAATATAATGGGCTTATTCATATCTCAGAAATTATTGAAGGATATGTTAATAATATACATGATTATGTTAAAGTAGGAGAGACTATTTATGTTCATATTCTAGATATTGATGAAGAACACAATCAAATGAAATTATCTATTAAAAATATTAATTATCGAATAAATAATTCTAATAATAATGTTCAAGAATCGTTAAGAGGTTTTCTTCCTTTACATGAAAAATTAGATGATTGGACAAATGAAACTTTAGAAGAAATAAAGAAAAATAACAATTAAAATTAAGTAAAAATGTAAAAAAATACTTGATAAACAAATAAAAATGGGGTATACTCTAATAGTCTTAAATATTTTAAGACTTAGTGCCTGCCCGAGTGGCGGAACAGGTAGACGCACAGGACTTAAAATCCTGCGAGATTTAAACCTCGTGCCGGTTCAAGTCCGGCCTCGGGCACCATTTTTTTATGTCGGGCGATTAGCTCAGTTGGTTAGAGCACCTGCCTTACAAGCAGGGGGTCATAGGTTCGAGTCCTATATCGCCCACCATTTTTTTGCCGACATAGCGTAACTGGTAGCGCAACTGACTTGTAATCAGTAGGTTGGGGGTTCGACTCCCTCTGTCGGCACCACTTTGGAGGGATAGCGAAGTGGCCAAACGCGGCAGACTGTAAATCTGTTCCTTCGGGTTCCATGGTTCAAATCCATGTCCCTCCACCACTTGTTTGCCCCGTAGCCAAGCGGTAAGGCATCAGACTTTGACTCTGACATCTCCCTGGTTCGAATCCAGGTGTCCCAGCCAATTTTAAAATTTATATCACAATGTATTGTCATGTTAAAACATGACCCGTTAGCTCAGGTGGTAGAGCATCTGACTTTT
>JAAYPA010000025.1 GCA_012520055.1 Mollicutes bacterium | reverse complement strand
ATAAAGGTTTAGGAAATATTTCTATAAATAATGAAAAACAAAATGATAATTCTATTTACGGATTAGGACGAAATAAGATTAAAATAAACGGTGGAATCGGTGAAGTAGAAATTCTATTTAAAAATTAAAAAATATTGTGTATATTTTTTACAACACAGAATATATTATTATTGAGAAGGCAATGAAGATTACCTTCTCATAAGGACATATCTTTAGGATGTGTCCTTTTTTTCATAATAAAAACACCATTTATTTGGTGTTAATATTTAAGTCTTCACGGTTGGTAATATAATTGATATAGTTATCAAGATTTAAAATTTGATTAGCATTATAATCTGCTGCGCTGCATAGTTCAATAGGCAAACTAAAACTTAATAAGAAATTATTAATTGTTTCAGGCTTAATTTCATATCCATTTAACATTAAGTTTTCTACAAAGATTTTAATTTCTTCTTTATAAATGATTTTAAAAACGGTCAGTTTTCCTTGTTCTGTAAATTCTAATATTCCACTTTCACTTAAAGATAAAAGTCCTTCTTCAGTTAACTTTAATACTTTCGATATATTTTTTTTATCTAATGTTTCTCTTAATGTTTCTAATGAACATGGCAACAGAGCACTTAAATAGATAAGAAAAATATCTTTAGAATTTAATAATTTCTTATTTTGAAATTCATTATTGTTTGCATTTGACATAATTATTACTTCCTTTCGTGTATCGCTTATTATACTCATATTTTAAAAAAAATCAAGTAACTATTAAATTTAAAAATATTATTTAGATTAATAATGTATATTTTTTTACTAACGTGAATATATTATTATCGAGAAGGTAATAAAATTACCTCTCAAAAGGACATATAAATAAATATGTCCTTTTCCATAATAAAAACACCATTATCTTGGTGTTTTTATTTATTATTAATTATGTTTCATACCACCAATGTTATTTGGTTTAATTGGAGAATCAAGGATTTGTAAAAATCTATCCGTCATTACGGAATCACCTGGAAAACTCTTAAATAATAAATATTCTTTAAATTTATTTATTTGTTCTGCATATTTTTTATTAAAAATTTCTGATTTTCCTTCTAAAGTAATATCTAATTCCATTTTTTTATATAAATCTGGATTCAACTTATTAAAAATTTGAAGTTTTGCACCTATAGTTAGTTCTAATTCTTGATAAGATTTTTCCGGATCAGAAGTATTCCACTTAAGAAAAACAAAATTTTTATTTGATAATTCTCCTATTTTATCTATAGCTTCTTAATCAAGTTGTTGGTTTAATTGTTCAATTGAACAAGGTAAAAAAGTGCTTAACCAAATTAAAAAAATATCATCATTGTTTATTTGTCTATTATCTTTTTGCACTAATACTACTTCCTTTCATATGTATATTATACCACGTATAATGTTGAGCATGAAGAATTTTTCAAAAATCTTCATGCTCTTTTTTGTATAATAAAGGGCAATCGGTTAAGACGGATTATACCAGGAACTCTGAGTTCGTAAAAATGAAAGTCTGCCATATAGTTATTTATTAATTCGGTTATTGATAATGGAAACTTTGATTTCGGATAACTAGCGTGTAGGAATGTAGGTATCTATTGTGGCGTTACACCGATAATTTAGATGAAAGGAGGACAGGCTTATGAACTATATTTTGAGTTTTGATGTTGCAAAAGGAAAAAGTGTATATTGCTTAATTGATAATTTTAAAAATACCATTATTGATTCGACTTCAGTCAATCATTTTAAAAATGAATTTGATAGATTGTTTGGCAATATTAGAGATTATCGACCATTAACAGTTGTTATGGAATCCACTTCTGTCTACCACCTTCCAGTTGAAAACTATTTTAGATCTAAAGGAATTGATACAATTGTAATGAATCCAAAATTAGTTAAACAGTTTAAAGATAGTTTGAACAAGGCAAAAACTGATAAATTAGATTGCTTTAAGATTGCCAGATGTTATCTCGGAACGAATAACTCGTTTCATCATAAAAACGATGAATATTTTAAGTACAACCCGCTTGCAAGACAATATTGGTCATTAACAGAGGGACAAGTTAGATTGAAGAATAGATATAAACAATTAATTGATGTTATTTTCCCTGAATATAGCTTATTATTTGATGATTTATATTCTAATTTGGCATTAGACTTCATACATGATTTCCCACATCCAGAATTATTTATTCATCGAAAAACCGACTTCCTTATGAATTACTTAATGAATCATAATGGAAGTACAAAAGCCTATAGATTTAAAAACAAAGTATTAAAGATGAAGAGTATCGCCTCTAATTCTCTTTGCTTCGTTGGTTTTGATTCCTTAGAAGTTTCTAACTTGGTTCAGGTCATCGAATTAATCAAATACAATAAAAAAGAAATAGATAAGATTAAGAATAATTTAATTTCGTCCCTAAAAGACACTAACTTATTCAAAATCATTAATTCTATTCCTGGATTTGGTGATTTTACTACTGCTTTATTCTTATCTGAAGTTGGAGACATAACTAGATTTGATAACCCATATCAATTAATATCATTCTTAGGTATTGATTCAGTTATCAGTCAATCAGGTAAATCAATTTATTACGGATCTATATCTAAAACAGGTAATAAGTTTGGTAGAACTATTTTATTTAATGTTGTTACAACATTAATTCAAGTATCCGCTCATTCTAATCCAACTAATTCAGTATATTTATTTTTCCGTAAGAAACAGTTCGAAGGAAAACATTTTTATAAGTGCATTATCGCATGCTCTTCTAAATTATGTAAGATTGTTTATAAACTCTGTTGTTCAAACGTTACTTACTTAAATAAATAATTCTAATCACCTTTTCAAAAAATCGAATTTCTTCGGTGTTTTTGTTATGCTTATAATATCATATTTTTTAGTGTTTGACAAAACTTAGATAATCATTTTTATATATTTTTACAACATTTTAACGGTATTTCCTTAAAAGAAAGGATAATATCATGAGCGTATACAAAGATAATAATAGGCCTACCAATGATGGTAAGGTCTGGTTCTTTAAAACTCAATATGAAGATTTAGATGGAATTCATAAGACTAAAAAGTCTGGTAGATTTTCAACTAAAAAAGAAGCAGAAGAAGCTGAATTCAATTTTAAACTAAAACTTCATGAGCATGAGAATCAAAATGATATGACATTTGGAAAAATGTTTCAATTATTTATAGACTTCAAAAAGAAACGTGTAAGAGCTAATACTTTATATGGTTACATTAATAAACGTCCATATTTAGAACCATTATTTAATATTAAACTTAAAGACTTTAACTATGCTCAATTTGAAAGATGGCATGATTATATTGATTCAACACATTTAGCAACAAGAACTAAAAATGATATTTATAAATTACTTAAAACTGTATTAAACTATGCTACTACGTGGTATGAATTTAGTTTTACAAAAGTATATCCTAAAATGACTAACTTTAATAATCCAAACGAAATGCCTAAAGAACAATTATGTTTTACTTATGAAGAGTTTAAACAATTCTTATCTGTTGAAAATGATATTCGTTGGATATGTATATTTGAAATACTTTATTATTGTGGCTTAAGACGTGGTGAGATTCGAGGTCTTCAATGGAAAGACATAGATTTTGAAAAAAGAACATTAAGCGTTAGTAAGCAAATTACAGATCGTAACGGATCTATCAAAAATACTGAATTTTCGCTGCCAAAGACTCAAAGCAGTATAAGAACCTTAAAGATGCCACAAAAGCTCACAGAAGACCTTAAAACGGCCAAAAAAGAGGCTAAAAAGTTAATAGGATTTAACAATGATTTCTTTGTAGCTGGTAATTTGTTACCCATCTGTAGTAATACCCTAACCCAGCATAAAAATAATAACTGTGCATTAGCTGGTGTTAAGCAAATAAGATTACATGACTTTAGACATTCTTGCGCATCATTGCTAATTAATAAAGGTGCTAATATACAAGTTGTAGCAAAATACTTAGGTCATACTAAAATTGAAGAAACATTAAAAACCTATGCTCACCTATTCTTAAGTTCACTTGATGAAATAGTAGATGTAATTGACAAATTAGAAGATGATAAAACCGATGATTAATTTTCATCGGTATTTTTATATTTTTTTAATTTTAGGCAAAGAGGATATTTTATATTCTTCAATAACATGATTAAGCAATCCTAATAGTTTAGCAATAATTTCATTAATTTCTTCAAAATTAACTGTAACCGATATTGTTTCATTACCTCTCGGATGAAATAAAACATTTCTTGGAGAATCATCCGATTCATTAAAATAATTATCTATCATCTTTTTTAATTCAGGATAAATTATATTTACTTTTTTATTATTATTGATTATAGAATTTATTGTTTTCATTGTACCTTGTTCATATTGTTCAATATTAGCTCTTGGAATTAACTTATAAATTTCTAATATTATTCTTTCAATTAATGGAAATTTATAATATAAACTATATATAGAATTATCATTTATAACATTCATATCTATTTTTCCAATTCTAGAAATTGTTTTATCATTTTCAAATAATCTTATAAATTCACTATTTTTTATTTTTATCATTCTCTAACGTTTCCTTTCGTAACAATTCATTTATAAACATTATGGCACAAATAGTGGTTAACATTTGAACTTCTATATTTTTTCCAAAATAATTTCCATGAGCTATATTATTTCTTATATTTAACCCATGCTTTTCATAAAGTATATAATTAATATACATTAGACCATTAAAGTGGAAATCATCGTTCAAGTATTCTTTAGCTAGCTCATTTAAGTTATTAAAACCATTTGTTGTTATATTTTTTCCTTTTATTTTTAATAAATCGATTATACTGTTTTCTATTTGAGCAACTGTTAATGCTAATATTACATAATCATTATATAATTTGAAATTTCCCTGATTAATTAGTTTATTAATTAGGGATCTCTTACCCTCTTTTAAATCAAAGAATGAAATTATATATTGCTGATAAGAAATAAATTGGTGCTTTAGGTATTTAATAAGTTGAATATAATATCCTTTTGTTAGAATATTTTGTAAATTCGTATTTTTATTTGTAAATATTTTACCTTTTTCATCATAATAATTCATAAATACACTATCAACGAATCCATCCTCAGATTTTAAATATGTTTGTGAAGCTGAATCAATATTATATGAACTAAAAATATAAGACATTGGATATTTTGCATAAATGTTTAAGGATTGTTCTAATTCTTTTTCGAAATTACACACCGATGATGAATATAATACTGCTATATTATCATTTACAGCAGAAACAAATTCATCTATTTTATCATTAGGAATAACTTGTTCATATTTAAATTCTTGCATTTGAGAATTAACTCTATCTTCGTCTGATACCAAAATTCTCTTCATATACAATAAATTTATTAAGCATTCATGCATCTTCTTTTTATGACAACATGATAGCATAGTCAATCTATTTAAAGCATTGTTCAAAAATGTTTTTAAATAATCTATTTCTGATATTATTTGAATAAAATTTTCATGTTCATCATCACACTTATCTTGTAACATATTTGTTCTATCCACAATATTGTTTATTATTAATTTAATTATACTATTTTTTAATAATTGATTTTTATCTAATATATAAAGCATTTCATCAGGAAATCTACTATAAATAGAATAATTTTCATAATCTAACAAATATTTTTTATAATACTTAAAATTTGCTTTTATATTTTCATCATATAATATCACCCTAGACGGATACACATTATTTTCTAATAACTTTTTTATTATTTTACGCTTTAGAGATTTATCTTTGTTAAAATTTATACAAGCTCGATCTAAAACATCTCCAAGAAAAAAATTGTCCTTATGTGAACCATAATCTATTATTTTGTTATAAAGTTCGAATGACATTTGTTTAAATGTACTTAATATATCTTTATCTTCTTTATTGTTTAAAATAATTTTTTTAAATATATCCTTTACTTCTTTATAGTTACTAACATTCCTCTTATATTCTTTACTATTTATAGTATTAAAATAACTTAGTAAAAATTCTGCAATTAAATAGCAATTATCTGAATTTGATTTTTTATAAAATAGAAATAATTTTAATATTTGATTTAAGTCCTCTTCCCTCAAAATTATTTCATAATTGTTAATCATAAATACCAATCTTCCTTTATTCATAAAAAATGAATTATAAGTATTATTAAATTTTTTTAATTCTTTTAAATAAATATCGGGAGAAGATTCTTTATTTATAGAATAGTCAAATTTTTCATTTAATGCATCACATTCAATAAAGGTTTTTAAATATTCTTGTATTTCACCATATAACATTTTATCCTCCTTATAAAAGAAAAATTTCTATACTTTAATTGTATAGAAATCTACAATAACATTATAACATTTTTAAGACTTAAAATCAGTCTTTTTTACTTATCTTTTTTCAAAAAGTTGTTCCCGAGTTGTTCCCAACAAAATATTTTGCTTTTCCGAATCTTCGCAAGTCCTTATAAACACTGGGCTAAAGTGATTTCAAAATTTTCAATGGTTTTTACAGGGGGTTTGAGGGAATAATTTTATTATAATTTTTAAAAATAGAAACCCTTATATTTATTAAGTCTTAAAAATAGAAAAAGTGATATTTCAATCACTTTTAGTCCTCAATTTATGTCCTCAACATATAGGGGATGCCATTTTTCCTTGCAAAATAAATGGAGTTCTATCTCTAGAACTCCTTCAGGGGGTTTTGGTTGATACGCTCTAACATTAAGATCGTTAGAGATATCGAGCATGATTTATTATCATGCCTAAGTTAATAATATAGGATTTTTAATTTTTTGTCAATTGATTTTAGATAGTTT
>JAAYPA010000024.1 GCA_012520055.1 Mollicutes bacterium | reverse complement strand
CTTAAAGATCTTTTCGATAAAGGAATTCTGGATGTATATGATTCCAAACTGACAGAATCATTAATTATGGATCAAAATTCTTATTTTAAGTTATACGATTGTGGTAATTTAGTATTTGAGTTCGAAAGATAGTCAAAAAGACTTTGATTTTTATTTTAATTATTTTATATTAATAATATTTAAATTTATAAATATCTTATAAAAAATCGTTTCATAATTGCATTTATGAGCGATGTCAATATAAAAAAATTTAAATGAGGAATTAATAATGGCATTTGATTTTAAACGCAGAATCTTAAACGAAGATCCTCATAGTTATCCTTTAAAAGGTGGATATACTTCTGATCTTGACGAGAAAACACGTTGGATAACAACGAAGGGTGGCCATACCTTAGAAATTGACGATGATGGTAATGTCCTAAAAGGTATTTTCACTGGTGCTAATTTAAAAGATAAAAAGTCAATCGAAAAGAAGATTTCAAAGCTAGAAAAAAGCAAATAACATTTCGTCCCTCATTTCCATATAAATAATCTATATATTTT
Organism: Mollicutes bacterium; assembly: GCA_012520055.1. GTDB lineage: Bacteria > Bacillota_I > Bacilli_A > RF39 > UBA660 > DUUS01. Next base: position 2,565 of record JAAYPA010000024.1, on the reverse strand, counting down.
AGAATGAGGGATTTATTATGAAACTACCTGCCGAATTAACTCCAGAAATTTATAATAAACTTTTAGCAACTTTTGGGAAAATTTTTCCAAGAGCAAAAAATCCTGATGAATTAGTTAAAGAATTAGGGTTAATAACTTTGTTCAATATTAACACAGATAAAAGAGTTGCGATGTTTTTAGCTCAATGTGGACATGAATCTGCTGGCTTTAGTACCTTTAAGGAAAATCTTAATTATAGTGCTAAAGGTCTAAATGCAGTATTTCCAAAGTACTTTAAAAATGCAGGAAGAAATGCCGAGGCTTATGCGCGTCAACCTGAGAAGATTGCAAATGTAATTTATGCTAACCGTATGGGTAATGGTAATATTGCAAGTGGAGATGGTTGGAAATATCGCGGAAGAGGACTAATTCAGTTAACTGGTAAAGGTAATTACGCTGAGTTTAGTAAGGATTTTGATCTTGATGATGTTATGAAGAATCCTGATTTAGTTTCTGACGATTTAACTGTTGCAGTTAAGTCTGCTATTTGGTTCTGGATTAAAAATGATCTTAATAAGTACGCTGATTCAAATGATGTAAGAGGTTGTACTAGGAGAATCAATGGTGGATATAATGGATTAGATGAAAGAACTAAGTTATACGAAACAATTAAGAAATGTCTGAATGAGATTTTGGGTTAATATTAAACAGATGAAACTTAGTATTTTAGTATTAACTCATAACAGACCTAAATTATTTGAAAGATGCATTAGGTCTGTTATTGAAAATTGTCCAAATGATGTTGAAATAATTGTCAATAATGATTCAAATGATATAGAAGAAGTTGAAGGAAATATAAAATATTATTATAAAAAATTTCAATTAACTGATATCTATAAATTCTTAGTTCAGAATGCACATGGTGATTATGTATACTTTTTAGAAGATGATGATTATTTAAGTCCAAATTTTTACGATAAAGTAAAAGAATATTTAGAAACAGACAGTTCCGACTTAATAATTGGTAAATATTATAGTTGCGATAAATCTGAGAAAATTGGAAATGATATATTAAGGATTCAGCATTTAAAGAAAGACTTTAATATAGAAGATGAAATGTTCCAACTTGGACAAGTTATTTTTAAGAGAAGTATTTTTAAAGATTTTAACTGGTTCGAAGATAACGATATTCATAATGATTATAAAATGACTAAGTATTTTTTACAAAAATATAAATATACTAAATTAAATAAAATATTTTACATTCAAACTGATGATGGAAAAGACAATATTTCATTTTCTGAATATCAGATGAAAAACTAATTTAAAAGGAGAATTTCAATGGCTACCCTTGATGGATTCAATCCATACCCTACGGGCTTAACAGCAGCTCAATGCGTTACATCTCTTAAAAGAGGCTGGAATTTACCTGATACTTTAGCAAATTATACATATATTGCAAAGACGCCTACTCCTCCAACCTTAGAGGATGTAAAAACTCATGGTGAATTTTGGCTTTGTACTGTTACAGGAAAGCTTTATCGAGCAATGTTAAATGCTGACGATAATGTTTTAATTTGGCTTGAAGTTTAGCCAAAGGACAAAAAATGACAAAAATTAAATCAAAAGTAGATTTAATTAATTACATTAAAACCCAATTAGGCTATCCTTTAATTAATATTGAGTTAACAGATAAACAGATTGAATCAAATATTGATCAAGCTGTTCAAAAGTTTGCTGATTATGCTCAAGAAGGATTACTTGAAAATATTATTGTATGTGAGTTTCATGGTAAAGGAGCATATCCATTACCTGAAAATATTACAAGTATTATTAGTGTGGGTAAAGGAAGTACTTCAAATGTAACTAATTTCGGAACTAATTATGGTACTGGATATGTTCCTGATGTTTGGAGTCAGCAATTCTTTAGTACATATAGCTCAAGTATAACAGCTAGTACTGTTTTTAATGATAATATGTATGCAAGTTCACTAACAGGAAATATTATTCCTGCAGTTATTAATATTAGTAATACTACTTCAATTTTGCACAAGTGTTTCGGTGATGCTCCTGCATACACATACTCGGCAGAAAAGCATACATTATGGTTAACTGAGAATTATAGTGGTCCTGCATATATTCATTACTATTACGAATACGATCCAGATGAGGAATTTGATAAAATTTATGATCATCAATGGGTTAAGGAATATAGTGTTGCATTATGTATGCGCCTATGGGGCCGTATTACAGGTAAATTCAGTGGAAGTTTAATTGGTGGAGCTCAAGTTAATTACAGCGATCTAAAATCAGAAGGTCAAGCTGAAATAGATCGTTTAAATGAAGAGCTTTTATCACGTTGGACAACACCATGTGAGATTTTTATTGAATAGTGAGAATGTTGATAAGGCTAATCCTTCTTTTATATCCATCTTTTACGAGGTGGATATTTTTTAGTTAAAATATTGATTTTTATTTTTAACTCCATATAATAAAGTATGTTATCAAAAAAATACTTACTGTAAATTATATGGAGATTTTTATGCTTCGAAAAATTGATCCAGAATTAACAAGACTAGTTAATGT
>JAAYPA010000001.1 GCA_012520055.1 Mollicutes bacterium | reverse complement strand
TTTTGATAAAATTATATGTAAAATTAAGTTCCTTCTCATCTAAATAAATAGCGTTTTTTAAAGCAAAATTATTTATATCTTCTTTAGTTAAATTTCTGATATAGTTTTCAATTAAATTTTTCATCTTATCACCTATATTATTGTATGTTTAATTAAGTAAAAATTACTTATACTAAAAATATGAAAAAACATTTAATAAGATGCTTAATTATCATAAATACAATAATTATTGGAAGATTATCATATTTATGTATTTATAAAAAAGACTTTTATGAAAATATTATATATCAAAACAGCAATTCTTATTTAGAAGGTATAACTGCTCCTCGTGGCAGAATTTTAGATATTAAAGGGAATATTTTAGTGGATAATATCGGGGTAAAATCGATTATTTATAACAAATTAAATATCAGTACCCAAAAAGAACTAGAGATAGCTTCAGTTCTAGCCGATAACATCGATATAAATGAAAATATTAGTACTTTTAATTTAAAAAAATATTATTATTTAACTCATCAAAAAGACATTGATAATTTATTAGATGAGAATATTTTAAAAGCATATGAAGAAAGAAAAATAACTGGTGATGATTTACTGTCCGAAAAATTAAAATTAATTACTGAAAATATGTTAAACAAGGTTAACCAAAAAGCAGCGATATTTTACTATTTAATGAATAATGGTTATTCCTATGAAGATAAGATTATCAAAACAAATATTACGGATGAAGAATATATCTTAATTAATAATTTGAATTTAGAAGGAATCAGAACCGATATTACTTGGGAAAGAATCTACCCCTATAAAGATATTTTAAGAGATGTCTTTGGAAATGTTTCTACATATAAACAAGGTATACCCGAAGAATTAAAAGATGAATATTTAAAAAAGAATTATAAATTAAATGACAGGGTAGGGATAAATAATTTAGAATATATATATGATGAATATTTAAAAGGAGAAAAAGCTAAATACCAAGTAAAAAACAATAAATTAACTTTAATCAGTAATTATAAAAGAGGGAAAGATTTGATTTTATCTATTGATATTAATTTCCAATTGGCTGTTGAAGAAATATTAAAAAAAGAAATGATTAATGCCAAAAAAGCCCCTAATACTAAATATTATAATGAGAGCTATATTATAGTCAGTAATCCTCAAGATGGATCAATTCTTTCTTTAATAGGGAAAAAAATCAAAGATAATATGACTTTTTTAGATTATTCTTACTATAATGTATTAAATTCTTATAATTTAGGAAGTGTAGTAAAAGGAGCAACCATTAGTGTTGGTTATAAGAACAATCTTATTGATGAAAATACTAAAGTACAAGACCGTTGCCTTAAATTATATGGTGGAACAGATAAATGCTCATGGACGAAAATAGGTTTTATCAATGATATTAATGCCCTCAAAATGTCTAGTAATGCTTTTCAATATTTAATTGCCATTGGTTTAACCGGAGCAAAGTATAATCCGGGAATTAAACTTAAAGTAACCAAAGATCATTTTGAAGAATATCGTAATGTTTTAGCATCTTATGGATTAGGTGCTTTAACCAAAATAGATTTATCAAAAGAAATAAGTGGTCAGAAAGGCACTGAATATACCCCAGATCAATTATTAAATTTAGCTGTAGGGCATTTTGATACATACACACCAATATCACTGATTCAATATATCAATACTATAGCAACCGGTCAAAGAAAAGAAATATCTTTGTTAAAATATGTTTTAAATGAAGATGGCAGCATCTTCTATGAAAAAAATAATAAAGTATTAAATGAAGTACCTATCGATTTAAAATATTTAGACAGAATAAGAGAAGGTTTTCGAGTAGTAAATGCCAACGGAACAGCTTATAGTTATACCAATCATAAGTTTACTTCAGCCGGTAAAACCGGTACAGCAGACTCTTATTTAGATACTGATATAGACGGTAATGTAGATACGGCAACTTTTACCACTTCATATGTAATGTATGCACCTTTTGAAAACCCACAAATATCAATAGCAATCGTCAGTCCGAATATCAGTTATAAAAATTATAGCAATAATAATTATAGATATCCAATTAATTCTAGGGTATCAAAAGAGATAACAAATTTGTTAATAGATTATTTTAATTGAAAAATCTTTTAAATTTTAGTATAGTTAATACGGTGATAAAATGAATAGTAAAACTTTTTTAAGCATTCTGATTATGTTATTTTTTGTCTTAAGTATGATTACATATTATAAGATGAAGGATTTTCCAACTGACAGTGATTGTTGTAAAAATATTAAAAATCCAAGTAGTACAGTTTGCCTAAAATGTAATGATTATAATTTCATAGAGAAAATCGTCTATGTCTGGAAATTTTCTTGATATTAAAAGCTTTACTGTGCTATAATACTAAAGTCAAAAGAAGGAGGAGAACAAAAAATGGGTAAGAAAAAAACTGAAAATAGAAACAATTTAGAATTAAAATGTTCAGTATGTGGTTTTATTATCAGACCTACTGAAAAGAACAAAGCAAAAACTCCAGAACGTTTGGAAATAAAAAAATTCTGTAAAAAATGTAATAAAACACAAACTTTTAACGAAAAGAAATAGGTGATAATTCATGAATATAAATATTAATGATGTTAAAAATGGCATGACTGTTATTATTGAAGGAAATTTATGTTTAGTACTTGAATTTCAACATGTAAAACCAGGTAAAGGGCCAGCATTTGTTCGTCTTAAATTTAAAAATTTAAGAACTGGATCAATAGTGGAAGATACTTTTAATACAAATATTAAATTAGAAAAAGCTCATGTTGATAAATTAAGCATGCAATATTTATATAATCAAGGAAATATGTATGTATTTATGAATACTGATGATTATTCTCAATTAGAAGTACCTTCTGAAACCTTGGAAGAACAAATTTCATATTTAAAAGAAGGTTTGGAACTGGAAATTCAAATGTACAATAATGAAATTATTGGAATTAATTTACCGGAAAAAGTTGAATATGAAATCATTGAAACAGCTGATGCGGTTAAAGGTAATACAACCAGTAATGCCATGAAAGATGCAACCATCGAAACAGGATTGGTAGTTAAAGTTCCACTATTTATAAATAGTGGAGAGAAAATAATTGTAACTACTAGAGATGGTAAATATTATAGTAGAGCTTAAGCTCTTTTTTTATTGTTTTTAATTTAAAAAAATGCTAATATTAAACTAGTGGTAGTGTATGAAAAGTAGAATTCTTTTATATTTGTTAGGTTTGATTTTAGTATTGATTATATCTATATCTCTTTCTTATGCTTATTTTACAGCAAATTTTGAAGATTCTGAAACAGTAGATACAATAACTGTTACCGGTGGTAAAATGAAAATCATTTATGATGGTGGACAAGCTATTGAAGTAGAAAATTTAATACCAACAGATGATCCGGTAAGTACAAAAACATTTACAGTAACTGGTGATAATTCAACGCCTTTTGATATGAATTATACCGTAAATCTTGTTATCGTATCTAATACTTTCAGTGAATCAGCTATTAAGTATAAATTAACTGGTGAAAATACAAATCAAAACGGAGCGGTAATACCTAACACTGGTAATTTAAATAATATCGGGAGTGGTTCTAAAACAATTAATTTAGGACACGGCATATTTGAATCACCAACTGATGGAGCAAAAGTTCATACCTATACTTTAGAATTTTATTTTCTTAATGCTCCCTATAATCAAGATATTGATAAAGAAAAAGAAATCAATGCTTATGTTGAAGTTGTTACATATGTAGATCCATGCAAAGAAGAAGATTGTTTAAAAAATAAAATCTTAGCTCAAGATGGTGGAGAGATAGCCATAAGAGAAAAAGATATTCCTGATTTTTCTAAAGTAGCTGTTTCTCAAGAAACTTATGATGAATTACCGGATGTATCAGAAGAGTATTATCCTGGTAAAAATCAAGCTGTTATCGAAAATGGTATATATGCTACAGTAGATGAATATGGAGTAAGTTACTATTATCGTGGAGATAAAGAATACTTAAATAATAATTTATTATTTGGTGGTTACCAATGGAAAATTGTGCGTATCAATGGTGATGGATCTATTAGATTAATATATAATGGTACTGAAGAGGATTTTGAATTAAATGATAATGAAATTTCAGAATATAGTTATAATCTTATAGATGATAAAGCTTGGAATATTAATGCTGATGATGCCAAATATGTAGGATACATGTATGGTGGTAAAGATGAAGAATATTCAATTACCAGAGAACAAGCAGTTACTAATGAAACTGACAGTAATATTAAGAAAATCATAGATTTGTGGTATAGCGAAAATATTTTCGGTCAACCTTTTGAAAATAAAATAGTGGATAATTTATTTTGTAATGATCGTCAGCTTCAAAGTGAAATAGGAGGAGATTCAACCGGTACAGGTTATGGGTATGTCGGAAATCATACTAGATATGCAGCTTATAATCGTTTAAATACAAATAAGACGCCAACTTTGAAATGTGGTTTAAAGAATGATCGTTTTACCGTAAATGATAATATTATAAGTAACGGAGATTTAACATATCCGGTTGGGTTATTAACAGCTGATGAAGCAGCAATGGCCGGATTGGTTAATGACATATATAATCAGACTAATTATTTAACTCTTAATGGATTTTATTTTTGGTTAGAAACACCTTATATGATGTACATTAGTGAAGAATATGGATCTTCAGCAAGTATGTTTGTAATTTATTGGTCAGGATCATTAGGTACTTACTATGCGTTTGAAGATATTATTAGTATACGACCAGTAATCTCAATAAATGCTCAGGTAAAAGTTACCGGTGACGGCAGTGCAACCAACCCTTTCAGGGTAAGTTAAGATGAACTTTCATTCTAAAAAAAGATGTGATATAATTTATTTTAGAATAGGTAGGAAGTATTAAAGATGCATAAGTACAAGGTTAATCAATGGATTTTTACTTTATTGATTCCCATTTTTATGCTAATTATAGCATTTGTCTTTGATTTTGCTTTAATGTTTATTCAAAATATGAGAGTGGAATTAACTACGAAGAGAATAATTAAAGAAACTTTGATATCTTCAAAAGAAGATTATTATGAAAATATAAAAGAAGAATTTGAAAAATATAAGATTTCAACCGAAGCACTAACCGTACAATATAATGAAGATGATGAAGATTTAACGATTTATAACAGTCATCCTTATACCAGTTTTTTCGGTAAATTAATTGGTATTAATCATTATCGATGTGAAGTAGGTTTTGTTGGTCATAAAGAGGGAGAAAATATAATAATAAAAGAGGTACATGATGAGTAAAGTAGCAAGTGTTTTTTCAGGTAAAGGAGGAGTTGGTAAAACAACTTTTCTCTTAAATTTAGCTGGTACTATTTCTAACTTAAAGAAAAAAGTATTAATAATTGATACTGACTTTTTTAATGGTGGAATAGCTGTAGCATTAAATAAAAAACCTCATAAAACGATTTATGATTATTATAAAGAATTTAGGAAAGAAAAATTTCCAGATATTAAAGACTATACTATTAAGTACAATAATTATATTGATTTTATATCAGCTCCCAGTAGTATTGAGGAAGCTAAAGAAATAACTTTTTCTTGTATAGATGGACTTATATCAGAAGCTTATTTACTTTATGATGTGATTCTTTTTGATACTAATCATGTCTTAAATAGTTTTAATGAGTCATTACTTAAAAAAATGAATACAATTTTTTATATAGTTACTAATGATGCTTTAGATTTAAAGAATTCTCGTAATAATTTAGAATA
>JAAYPA010000023.1 GCA_012520055.1 Mollicutes bacterium | reverse complement strand
TTCTTATTAGAAAATTCCTTTGATTATATTGAATTAGTTGGTTTAGTTTCTAACATCTGTATTATAAGCAATGCCGTATTAGCTAAAACTGCTCTTCCTAATGCTACAATTGTTGTTGATAAACGCGGAACTGGTTCTTCTGATTCAACGCTTCACAAACAAGCATTATCAATACTAAAGAATTTACATATTGAAGTTAAATAACTATATCGGTTTTGTAGAAATTAAGCGGCTTTTGCCGCTTTTTTCTTAAGAGGATGAAATAAACTACACTTATATTTGTTTACATAATATACCGTAAGCAACACTAATGGGATACTAGCAAAAATTGGATCTGTTTTAAATAACAACATCGCCTGTGATTCAAGCATAGCACTCCCGAAAAATACACAAAAATTAATTATTAAGAAGAATGCTATATTTTTCTTGTAAAAGAATAACCTTATTATTCCAACGATTAAATATAAAATACAAAAACAATATATTAAGAAGCCAATTAAACCAAACGAATGGAAAACCTCTGCAAAACCGTTATGATAATTACCAAATCCAGTTGATGGATATATAAATTCATTTAAATTTAAAGATGCGTGATATACCTTTCTAGATATATATATTCCTTCACCAAACCAAAATGAGCGTGGACTAGTTTTTATTGTATTAATAGCAATTTTAAGTAAATCGAATCTATTATCAATTGATTTTTTTCCTAGAAAAACGAATTTTGCAGGTATTACTTTAAAAAGGAAAACACTCGGAGGTAGAATTTTTAAACTTGGAACATATCTAAATGGAATAAACAATACCAAAAACGATACTAACAATAATGTTTCAATACCAAACAAAACCCATCTTTTTCTAATTATGTTTCTAATATAGTGACGAAGTAAGACTGCAGAATATATTAAAATGACAAAAATGATATTGGTTTTGCTGTAAGTAAAATATATAAATAGTGCAGGAATCAATGAAAATGCCGAGTAAATATAACGGCGTTTTTTATCTCCGGCATTAAAGTAAAGATAAAACGAATAAATAATTCCAGTTAATAAAAAACTTGCAAAAGTATTTCTATTATCAAAAGCACTATCAGGAACATCTGATGTGTCATTTAGGCCCGTTGCAAGTATTTTTTGATAAACTTCATATTCAGTAATTAAACTAAAAATGATAATTGCGATAATAAATAATAAATAGAGATGTGCTAAAAGAACCATCATATTTTTAAAGTTCTTCTTTAAAGTGACATTAAAAACAAGGATATAAATAAAAACAAAATTAATTATAAGTAATACAATTGACTTATATTTGTCCATTGTTGATCTAACTATCTCTAAAGATGCAACTGATCCATTGTTTAAAGTAAGATTAACAGTTTCAAATGACTTTGATGATAATACATTAGCAATACCAATTATTATAAATAAGCCAACTGCTACAGCACCAACACAAGCAAAACGAGAATTCTTCAGAGGTTTACTAAAAAAATAAATATAAAGATTTAAAAATGATATGATAATCGCACTTAAAAAAGTAAAGGCTGCAAATTCAAATGGCCTTATCCACAAATTATTTGGTGCATATGTTTGTTCGAATAATAAAAATATTGGTAGAGCGATACAAGCCATAATTCCAAGCGAAAGAAATGTCTGCCAATATTCTTTAATTTTAGTCATGTCTTAATATTACTACTTTTATATATTCTTTTTAAGTATTTTATTATTATATCAGCGTTTTACGCTGATTTATTGAAAAATTATTAAAGGAAAAATTTCTTTAAATCTTCATTTTTCA
>JAAYPA010000121.1 GCA_012520055.1 Mollicutes bacterium | reverse complement strand
TCTGTTAATTTCATTTTCATTGTCATAATCATTTTCCTCCTTTAATTTAATTATTGATTGTTTGAGCCTTCTGCTCCTGCGGGTTGAATTCCCATCATACCAAGTTTAATTTGAGCTAAACTCTTACCATAAGATATTGAAGGGTCTGTACCGCCTTGTCCTCCGTTACCATCTGGAGGGGTTTGTCCTTGAGGTTTCCATCCTGGATTCTTATTCTTATCATCTCCTCCACCAGCGGGTTGCTTTTCTTCGAACAAGAATGCTTTTTCTTTTCTCAATGCATCGTTTTGTTCTTTGTAGCCTGATGTAATCTTTCCAGTTGCTTCGTCTATTAGTACTTGCTCTAGGTTGAATAGTCCCATTACCATTTCTACATCATGAGGTTTCCCATTCTCATCTTCTAATAATGATAGCCTAATTGCATTTTTCTTTCTTTCAAGTGCAAGATTACTTTGATATTCTTTATCCTTATCTGAATTAGCTGTTTCTAATTCTGTAATCTTATCTTGTAATGCTTTAGAATCCCCTTCAAACTTCTTCAATTCTTTGATTTGAGTATCTCTCTCTTTAACTTGCTCTTTGGATTGAGTCAATTCTCCATTCACTTCATCGAAACGATGTTTTGGTACATAGTTACCATCAATTGTTTCTTTATGAAGTTTTAAAATATTAGTTACCTGCTCCTCACTTAATCCTAATGCTAATAATTGTTCCTTTGTCATTTTTAACATTCTCCTTCCGTGCTACGCTTTTTTCCGTGGTATCGTCCACGATTGCACTTAATTATATTATATGATATTTGTTTGTCTAATTATTATTATAATTTCACTTCAAGGTGTTGTCAATGTATTCATAAGAAAATGTAACCCGTAGATTGCCTTCATTGTTTATTACTTCTAAATATCATGCCCTTCTCTTGCGCCAAATATGTTTGGATAGAGCTTTCCCAGAGATATATTCTTCTCCATTGCTTCATTCATATATGCTATTGCTTGTTCAGGGTCGCTGATAACCATAAGTGGATATCTTTCTTTAAACTGTTCTTTGTACTCATCCATTAGTTCAAACACTTCATCTACTTCTGACATAATAATTCCTCCTTTACATATTATTTTAGTTTTTTGTAAACCTTTTCTAAAATAGCATTAAATTCTTTCATGCTCTCCGGCATATACTTATTATATATATCTGCATAATCCTTATCTATGAAGGTAGTGTTAAGGTGAGCAAATAACTCATTTGCCATTTGGTCTTCAGTACCTTCTTTAGTACGCCCCTTAGTCCAATATTCTTTGGAGTGACACCAGCCTATACGAATATCATGATTATTGTATTCTTCTGATAAATGTTCTGCCCCACTTAATATGTCCTGGATTCCGCTTGTTTTGCTATTTTTTCTATTTGCAAACTCTCTTACTGCGTCTGCGTATAAGTCACCTTTCTTGTCAAGTAACTTAGATAAGTCTTTTTTCATTGCCTTGACAAATTTTTTATTAATGCAGTGGAGCCTTTTTCCACTCCCACGCATCCGGTCATCTATTGCATGTCCCATCTCATGGAATAACGTTTCAAGTGGACTGTGACCATATCTAGCTGATGTTGCTTTCTCTGATTCTATGTTAATGTTAATTGCTGCATATCTTCCTTCGTGTCCCGGTACGAGGTCGTACTGTTGATAATAAGCACCCTGTCTAGGGTTGAAGTTTGATATTGTTTTTAGTTTCATAGCTGTTTTGTAAAACATTCGTTGATACGCCGGTCCTGCATTATCTAATATCTCTTTAATCTCTCCTTCGAACTCTTTAAATTCTTCTAGTTTAGAATTGAGTTTTTTAATTTCTTTTTCGTCCAACGGTTTAATTCTGTCCTTTACCTCTTTAATTTCTTTTTCGTTCAACGGTTTAATTCTGTCCTTTACCTCTTTAGTTTCTATTACTTCTTGAGGTGATATATCCATTACTTTGTATCTTTCTAATAATTCGTTTACTCTTTGTGCGTACCCTGGAGTTGCATGTTCTTGTACCCAATCCTTATAACTCACGTTAGAGTCTACGATATATGATTTTCCTTGTTTATCCCGCGCTATCCTGCTTTCTATTAACGGTGCTATTTCGTCGTTAGGGAAGAAAGGTATTGTAGTTGACCTGCAATAGGGATGCAGTGGTGGAACATTTACCCCAGTTTGTCCTTCTTTAGTTGTAAATACCTTTCCATCCATCTCCCTACATATATCTGATGTCCTATTATCTAAGGTTGATACATATTGAAAAAAATCTACTGCACCACTTTCCTCATAAGCCTTCATAGTTCCTTTATTGCTAATATAGTTCAGCTCTGTACGAATGAGTCTTTGAGCGTTATGGTAACTAGTATTCATTTTCTTTGCATACTCTCTACTAACTTGTCTTGGGTTTCTTCCTCTGACGAATTCTTGAGCTAAGGTTTGTTCAAGATTAATTAGCATCCTGTTTTTATCTGCCCATATTCTTTCGCTATAGTTTTGACCCATCCATCTTTCCCTTATAGCTGTTTCTAATTGTTTACCTCCAGGAGTGGTAAAGCTTACTCCATATCTTGCTTGCTTTTGGACATCGAATACTGTTCTGTAGAATGAATCCTCATAAGCGTTCTTTAACTCTTCCCCCAATCCTTCATTATACCTAGTTGCAAGAGTTTCAAGATTATGTCTAATATTAGCGGTTAATTCTTCTAATCTACTAATATAAGCTTTACCGGATAATTGTTTTAAGTAATCTTTATACTCTGCGGTAAATGCTTTATCCCCTAATCTCTTTACCTCATCTAAATATAATTTAACTTGTTTGTTAAAGTTTAACAATTCGTCTGGTCTTAATCTCTTTCTAGCTTCTAATAATGATATTTGATTATCTTTTGCATATCTCCCATAGAATGCTTCAATCTCTTTTGTTATCTTCTGAGTTGTTTCTAAATATGCTTTCTTTAGTTCTTGTTCGTACTGTAGGGCTGATTTCTCATTGGCGATAAGGGTTAACTCTGAACGCTTTATCCAGTATTCTTTGTTTGGAACCTTAACCATTATTCTTCACCTTCCTCACCACCTTCTTCTCCTTCATTTGGCTCTTCATCCATCCCATAATCAAGGTTTTGCTGTTTGAGGGCTTCCATCATTTCATTCATCTTTTCTTCTTTCTCTTGTTTAACCCTGTCTAATTCGGCTTGGACATTTGTTACCCACGGGTGATTTGCTACTATTGTTTCTTCACTAATAATTCCTACACTATTCTTTGTATCCTCGATGGTTTCAGATTCATTGATAATCATATCAGTATTGAAAATTATATCTATAGCTAAATCTAAATAATCTCCCATTCCTTTATTCATCATATCAATCTTTATAAACCATAGCACTTCATCTAACGCTGATGAAAACTCAGCTGCTAAGTCATCTGTATCTGTATCAAGGTCGGCATATCTGAATTTCAAGGCTACTCCTGATGTATTCCCAATGCTAACCTCTTGTGTATCTACTCCATTTCCTGCTTCATATATATCTTTCCTTAATCTATTTAGATGACTGTCTATTGCGGCTACATCTAAATTAGTCTCTATAGTTTTCATATCCCCATCACC
>JAAYPA010000022.1 GCA_012520055.1 Mollicutes bacterium | reverse complement strand
TAATTTTTAAATAGAATTTCTACTTCACCGATTCCACCGTTTATTTTAATCTTATTTCGTCCTAATCCGTAAATAGAATTATCATTTTGTTTTTCATTATTTATAGAAATATTTCCTAAACCTTTATCAACATGAATTTGATAGTTTTCATCTCTATTAAGTATCAATAACTTTATTTTACCTACACCACATTTAATTTTATTATCACCTTCAATATTGGCTTCAATATCTAAATCTCCAATTCCTGAATCTAAGTCTAAATTATTTAAAGTAGAAGAGATTACATCTATTTCTCCAATACCACCTTTAATATCACTATTTAGAAAATGAGAATTAGTGATGTTTATATCACCTATACCTTGATTTAATTTAAAATGGATAGCTTGCATATCTTTAATATTTATTTGGTTAATACCACTATCTATTTTTAATTCATCTAAGACATAATTTTCTGGTATATAAAGAGTTATTTTAGTGTTTTGTTTAGTATTAAAGAACCATTTTGTTTTTTCATTTATTTCTAAATTATTATTTTCATATTTTACTTTAAAATTTTTATCAACATTAAATGCTTTGATTTCAAAGGTATTACCTTTTTCGATAGTTAAACTGGCAGTAGCTAAATCTATATCAATACTATCAACAGTTTCAAAAGAATTGAAATAATCAGTTAAATTAGGATTAGTACCCGTATAATCATAAGCAAATGATAATACATAGAAAATACCATTAACTATACTAGTAATAATAAAGATAGCTAAAGCTACCGCTACTATTTTAATAATTCTCTGCGTATTATTCATTGATTTCTAATCCTCCAAATAAACAAAATGATTCGATATAGATGGTTTTTTTATTATTTTTATTATTGTCTTTTTTATTGGAAGTTCCACCAAAAATACCAGTAGATTTAAGTTTGACATTGACATCTTTAGGAACTAATATTTTAGATCCAGCAAAAATATTGCTGCATTTAATAAAACAATCCTTATCAATTTCGGCTTTTCTCAAGTCTAAGTTAATACTACCAAATACCGCATCTAAAGCTAAACTGGTTATTTTTTCATCATCTTTATTAATACGCTTTTCATTGAAACTGACTGCTATTTCTTCCACATTATTTTTGTTAAAATTTTTAAATTTTTCAGATACTTGATTATTAAATGTACTGTTTAAAACCATTTTTAAACCAATTATGATTAATATAAATGGAATAATTAAACTTGATACTAAATTCCAACTCATTATTTCTAAACTAACTAAAAGTAGGGTAATTCCAATTATCAATCCAATAATATTCCCAGTTAGACTTTCTCTTTTATTAAATAATCCAATAAAGTTAGGTATGATAATAAATAAAGTCCACCAACCTTTAAAAAAGATATCAATTTCAGCTATTCCTAAGGAATTCATACCGATAATAACTCCAAGAAGAATTAAGACAATTCCCCATAAAATTCGATTTATTTTCAAAATACAACCTTCTTTCTATCTTTTTAATTATATCATATTTTAATAACCATGACTTAAAAAATAAGCGTATTTGATATAATGACTTTGAAAATTGTTTAATTAAATTACAAAGAAAAAAACCTTAAATATAAGGCTTTTTTTACTTATTTGGTGGAGAATGTGGGACTCGAACCCGCGACCCTCTGCGTGCAAGGCAGATGCTCTAGCCAACTGAGCTAATTCCCCAAACAAGAACATCTTAATATTAGCATAGAGAAGCTTTAAAATCAATACTTTTCCTCACCATTTTTAAGATTTCTGGTAATAATAGTGGAATCAGAAAGTAGGCTAGAAGCCTTTAAAAGACTATTAGCACCATATTTTTCTTTAATTAAATCTACAGCTTTATCAACTTTATCCTTTAAGATAATATTTTCAAATGATTCAAAGAGATTAAGCTGAACTCCGTTAATATCAGTTAAACCTGATAAGTAAATGCTTACCTTTCTAATAGGAAGATTTTCATAATATTTATCAAATATGTTAAGACATATCTCAACTATTTCATTGGTATCTCCGGTATATTTATCTAACTTTACAGTATGCCCAAAACCACCCCCAATGGCTTTAGAATAATTAATTCCAAAGCCAATAATAGAAGCTTTCTTTTTTATTTTTCTTAATCTTCTGGTTAAATGATCAACCATTTCTTTGATTATTATGGAAATATTGGTTTCATCATAATCTTTATACAAAATCTGACTGTGACTGATAGATTGTTCTTTAGGTGGCTTATTTAAATCACTTATTTTAGTTAGATCAATACCATTGGCATGATACCATAAGTCTTCTCCCAGAATACCGAATTTATCTTTTAAAGCATAACGATTGTAACGGGCTAAATCTCCGATGGTAAAAATTTTTAAATTATTTAATCTTTTTTCCATTCTGGGACCAATACCCCACATTTTAGATAGGGGTGTAATGTTCCAAAGTTTTGTAGTAACATCATCATAAGTCCAAATGCCAATATTATCTTTAGAATGTTTACCATCTAGATCCATACAAACTTTAGCAAGTAATATATTAGGACCAACTCCAGCTACGGCTGTTAATCCAGTTTTTTCTTTAATCCGGTCTAAAATAACTTTAGCAAGTTCCAGAGCACTTTTTTTATAATAATTTAAATAATTGGTAACATCTAAAAAAACTTCATCAATAGAATAAACATGCATATCTTCATCAGCAACAAATTCTCTGTAGATGTTGATAACTTCTTTACTTTTTCTCTGGTATAGTCCCATCCGAGGAGGAACTTTAATAATTTTAATATTTTTAGGTAAGTCATATACTCTGGTTCGTCCTTTTACACCTAATGATTTTAAATAAGGTGTAACAGCTAAAGTCATAGCTCCATTTCGGGTTGGGTCACAAACAACAAGGGGAGTAGTTTCTCCATTTAAGTTTCTTTCCACACATTCACAAGAGGCAAAAAAACTTTTAAGATCGATGGCAATTATATTCTTTTTAATATATAATTCGTTCACTTCCATCACCTAAATCAATTATAGAACAATTGTTCTATATATTCAAGACAAAAATATGTTATAATTTAAATATAGAAAGCAGGTTTACATGAAAAAGATATATTTTGCGGGTGCTATAACAATAGGAAATGACAAGTATGAAGATTACATAGACCTAATAGATTTTCTTTCTGATTATGGAGAAATCTTAACTAAAAATATCTGGAATGAAGATTTATCTCATGTAAATAATTATGAAGAAAAAATTTATCAAAGACATAAAAAATGGATGGATGAAGCTGATTTAATTATTGCTGATATATCATTACCTTCTATAGGTGTTGGTTACGAACTTAGTTATTTTGAGGCTCATAATAAGCCATCTATCTGTTTATATGATGAAAATAGTCCTAAAAGATTAAATTGTATGATAGCCGGAAATAAATATCATAAAATTATTAAATATAAAGATTTAAAAGAAGTAAAGGAAAAATTAAAAGAAATATTATAATAAAAGTGAGGTGTTAAATATGTATGCGGATGTTATAGTGGAATATGGTGTAAAATCATTAGATCGTACTTTTACATATTTAATACCGGAAAAATTTAAAAATAAATTAAAAATTGGTATGAAAGTAGTTGTTCCTTTTGGAAAGGTAACTATTAATGGATTTGTTATTAATATTAAAGATACAACCGAAAATACTGATTTAAAAGAAATAATATCTATTACCAACGAAGAATTTTCTTTAAACAAAGAATTATTAGAACTAGGTAAATATTTAAAAGAAAGTACTTTATGTACTTTAATAACGGCTTATAATACAATGTTTCCTAGTAGTATGAAAATTAAAACAATTAAAAATAATTATAATTTATATGATACATATTTAAGGATTAAAGATATAAATAAAGCTGAAAACTATTTAAATTACAATACCAAAGCTTTTCGAAGAAAAGAAGTAATTACCAGATTATTAGACAGAGAAATTATTTTAAAAAATGAATATAATTTAGAAATAATTAATCCTTTAATTAAAGAAGGAATTATTGATATTTATAAAAAGACTAAATATCGTATTAATAAAGGATTAATATTAGAAAACAAACCTAAACTTACTTTAGATCAAGAAAAAGCTATAAATGAAGTGAATTTAAATAGTAATGATATATATTTAATTCATGGTGTAACTGGATCAGGCAAAACCGAAGTGTATATGTCTTTAATTGAAAAAGTACTTAAGTTAAATAAAACGGCTATTATGCTTGTTCCTGAAATATCTTTAACTACGCAAATAGTTAACCGTTTTTATGGAAGATTTGGTAGTGAAGTAGCTATATTTCATAGTGCTCTTTCTGATGGTGAAAGACATGATGAATATAAAAAGATTTTAGCAGGGGAAGTAAAAGTAGTGGTTGGAACTAGAAGTGCTATCTTTGTCCCTTTGGAAAATATCGGTGTTATTATCATTGATGAAGAACACAGTACCAATTATAAACAAGAAAATAATCCCAGATATCATGCTATTGATATAGCAAAGAAAAGATGTGAGTATCATAACTGTCCTTTAGTTTTGGGATCAGCCACTCCATCTTTAGAATCTTTTGCAAGAGCTATAAAAAATGTTTATAAATTAGTAACTTTAGATAAAAGAATAGGTAAGGCCGTAATGCCTAAAATATCTTTAATAGATATGGCCGAAGAATATAAAAAAAGAAATATGATTATCAGTGATGCTTTGGATAATGCTATCAGAGATAGATTAATAAAGCATGAACAAGTCATGTTATTTTTAAACAGAAGAGGATTTACTACGATAGTTACCTGTAAAAATTGTGGATATACATATAAATGTTCCAATTGTGAAATTACTTTGACATATCATAAAACTTCAAATAATTTAAGATGTCATTATTGTGGTTATACCAAGTTAAATAATGAAATTTGTCCGTCATGTGCAGAAAAAGCTTTATCATATTATGGACTGGGTACGGAAAAATTAGAAACCGAAATTAAAGAAAGATATAAAGAAGCCCGAATTATCAGAATGGATGCTGATACTACTACCAAAAAAGGATCTCATGAAAAAATTATTTCTATGATTGAAAATGAAGAAGTAGATATAATTTTAGGAACTCAAATGATATCTAAAGGGTTAGATTTTCCTAAAGTAACTTTGGTGGGTGTTATTAACGCTGATGAATCTTTAAACATTCCCGATTTTCGAAGTGGAGAATATACTTTCAGTTTACTTTCTCAAGTATCAGGTAGGGCGGGAAGAAGTGAAATACCGGGAGAAGTAATTATTCAAACTTTTAATCCTGATGATAAGACTTTAAATTTTGTTAAAAATAATGATTATCCAGATTTGTATAATTATGAAATGCAAATAAGAAAAGTCTTAAAATATCCACCATATTTTTACTTAACATCTATTAAAATTGTTTCTAAAGATTATAATGAAGCTTCTAAAGAAGCTACAAATACAGTTAATTATTTAAAAAGAGTTTTAAATGATAAAGCAATCATTTTAGGACCAACCACAGCTGCCATGTTTAAAATCAAAAATTATTATCGTTTTCAAATTGTTTTAAAATATAAAGATTTTAATCATATCAAAGATGCTTTAAAATATTTAGATGAAGTATATGGAAATCATAAAAAAGTATCTATTGAAATTGATATCAATCCGATTAGAATTTAAGGTTTACAATTTAAAAAAAAGTGATATAATTAGTTTATATTGAAAGCGATGACTTCTCTGGCAAAGAAAGAGCTATAAAGATTAATGAAGACACTTAAGTAGGGTGGAACCGCGTGTTTAACGCCCCTATAAGAAGGTGTCTTTTTTTCAAAATAGAAAGAGGGATATTATGGAAAAATTAACAATGGATAAATTAGTTGCTTTTTGTAAACAATATGGATTTATCTTTCAAGGTTCAGAAATTTATGGAGGGCTTGCTAATACTTGGGATTATGGTCCTTTAGGATCAAGACTGAAAAATAATTTAAAAGATGCTTGGCGTAAAAGATTTATTCAAGAAAGAAAAAATGCTTATGAAGTTGATCCGGCTATTTTAATGCATCCCAGAGTTTGGGAAGCTTCGGGTCATGTATCATCATTTTCTGATCCACTTATTGATTGTAAAAATTGTAAAATGCGTTATCGTGTTGATAAACTAATAGGTGATTTTAATAAAGATGTTAATCCAGATAAAATGACTCAAGAGGAAATGAAAAATTACATTAAAGAAAATCAAGTTCCATGTCCTAAATGTGGTAAACATGATTTTACGGATATTAGAGAATTTAATTTAATGTTTGAAACTTATCGGGGCGTAACAAATGATAGTAAAAGTGTTATTTACTTAAGACCAGAAAATGCTCAAGGTGAGTATGTTAATTTCTTAAATGTTTTAAGAAGTATGAGAGCAAAACTTCCTTTTAGTATTGGTCAAATTGGTAAAGCTTTTAGAAATGAAATAACTCCCGGTAATTTTACTTTCAGAACCATTGAATTTGAACAAATGGAATATCAAACTTTCTGTAAAAAAGGTGAAGATGAAAATCTTTATAACTATTTTAAAGATTTTGGTAAAAAATTCTATATGGATTTAGGTATTCCAGAAAACAAATTAATGTTTCATGATCATGATAAACTAGCGCATTATGCTAAAGCTGCTTGTGATATCTTTTATGAATTTCCTTGGGGCTTTGATGAAATCAACGGTACTCATAATCGAACTGATTTTGATTTAAAGAATCATGAAAAATATAGTGGTATATCTCAAGAATATTTAGATCCAGAAACTAATGAAAAATATATTCCTTATATTATTGAAAGTACTTATGGAGTAGATCGCTCGTTATTAGCACTACTTTGTAATGCTTACGATGAAGAACAGTTAGAAAATGATACAAGAGTAGTTTTACGTATTCATCCATTCTTAGCTCCTTATAAAGTAGGAATATTACCACTTATTAAAAAAGTACATAGTGAAAAAGCTACTGAAATATATGAAATGTTATCTAAATATTTTACGTGTAATTATGATGATTCGGGATCAATCGGTAAAAGATATCGTCGTAATGATGCGATAGGTACACCTTTTTCCATTACTATAGATGATGAAACTTTAAATAATAATACCGTAACTATCAGAAATCGTGATACTATGGAACAAATTACTATATCGTTAGACGAAGTAGCGAGCTATATTGAAGAAAGAATTAAATTTTAAAACAGAACGAAGCTTCTTGTTTTTATGTCAATAAGAGTGTTATTTTTGACAATTTTCATCAATATTTGATATAATTATTTTAAGAAAAAACTTTTTTAAATTTTACAATAATTATTTAATAAAGCAACTGTTTGGGTTGTATTAGATTTAGAGGAAAAAAATATGAATAGAAAAATTTTATTATTTATTACGATAGTATTAATAGTTATAGGTTTAGCCGTCGGTGCTTATTTCTTCTTAGAAGATAAATTATATAAAGAGTATTTGTTAGATTCGAGATTAAGTAATCAATTTTATGAAATATCTTTTGATATAGTAGAACAAACCAGTGATGTTGTAGAATTAGGTTATATCAGATTAAATAATAAAGAATACAAAGTTAGCTATAAACTTAATTCGGAAAGCTTAAACATGATGGATATTGAAGGCGAATTAACAATTGAAGATGAAAAATTTGATGTTTTAAATGGCGCAAGCATTTATTTATTGCCAGATGCTATTTTAATTTCAGATCAAGGTAATTGTCAGCATATAAGTTTTACAATAGTTGATGAAAATTTAAAAGAAATAGTATCAGATTCAGGGTATATGAGTTATGATGATTATTTGCCAGAACTTGTCAATTGGAATAAAAAAGTAGTAACTTATTATAAAGTGATTGATCAAAGCATGGAAATGGAAGAATATCAAATTAACTTTGCAGGAAGCAAAGTAGAAAATCCCAAATTAATCCAAAAGATTAAAGTAACCAATTATGGTTGTGGAGCTAAGTAACAGAATTTGTAATGAATTCTGTTTTTTTCTGTTTTATTTTAAAAAGAATTATGATATTATATAGTTAGTGTAATATAGAGGAGGCTAGGCAATGGCATTAAAAAATATCAAAAAAGCTTTATTTGGAAATGACGATGAACCGAACACGGTTGATGAAATAGAAGAAGAATTTTATACCATAACCCAAAAAGAATATAAAGAGGCAGAAGAAGTTAATGGCTCGAAAATGATTTTAGTTGAACCAAGAGCTTATTCGGAAAGTCAAACAATTGCAGATCATTTAAAGAAAAGAAACAGTGTCGTAGTGAATTTAAAAAGAGTTACTTCTGATCAAGCTAAAAGAATAATTGACTTTTTAACCGGAACTTTATATGCTATAGGTGGAGATTTACAAAAATTAGGTAATGGTATTTATTTATGTACTCCGAAAAATGTTACTGTTCAAGGTAAAATGACTGAAGCAGAAGAAACTAAAGCCAAAGCTAAAATAGAGGATGAAATCGACTTTTAATTAAGAAAATCTCTTTAGAGGTGAAAATATGGATAAATTTAAAACCGGATTTTCCGGTTATAAAAAAGAAGAAGTTAATAAATTTGTTAATGATGTCGTTAAGCAAGTGGAATCCATGCTTGCTGATTTGAGGACTAAAGATATTGAAATTCAGGAATTAAAAAAGAGTTTAGAACATTATAAAAATATGGAAAACACTTTTAATAGGGCAATTCAAGTAGCAGAAGAAGCTTCCAGTCAAATAAAAAGAATAGCCCGTGATGAAGGCTCTAATATAATTACTGAAGCCAAGAAAAATGCCTCTCGAATTGTTAATGATGCTTTAATGCAAGCAGAAAAGACCCAAATGGAAACAGCTCAATTAAAACGAAATATAGTCACCTTTAAAAGAAGATTAAGAACTATAATTGAAAGTCAACTAGATTTAGTAGATGATATCGATCACTTAGATTTATAAATCTAAGTTTTTTTATAAAAAAAGAAGAATATTATTCTTCTTCGGTAATTCCCAATAATTTTAATTCATCAGCAATATCGTCTTTAACAAATAGTTCAAGGGGGATATCTAAAGCTTTGGCAAAGGAATATAAAACCGCTAAACTAAAGGTTTGTTCAGTTTTTGAACTTTCAATATTACCAATAAGACCACGAGAAAACAAAGTTTTTTCAGCCAATTCTTCTTGAGTCATATTGCGATATTTTCTGAATAATTTAATTCTTTTAGAAACAAGTCTATAAACAAATCTGATATCTTCTTTGTTTCTATTCATAATCAGCACTCCTAATTATATTTTATCAGTAAAGTACTGAAAATTTTGTCGTCATATAATTGCCGAGTGTTATAATAAATAAATTTTATGTCATATATTAAGTTTAATTTGGTTAATGGTTTAAAAATAAATGCTTTTATATAATTATATTTTATTACTTCAAATTATTTACTTAATTACAAAGTACTTTTGTTTTTCATGAATTCTCTTAACATTTTAGTAATAGCTCTTTTTTCAATTCTAGAAACGTAACTACGAGATATCCCCAAGTTCTTAGCAATTTCTTTTTGAGTTGCTTCAGCATTATTAAATAGACCATATCTTTTAATAATGATTTCTTTTTCTCTTTTATTTAAAATATTTAGATATTCATAAAGAAGTTCTATATTATTTTTTTGATTTAAAATTAAAGCTAAATCTTGATCATCACCTTTTAATAAATCAATTAAGTTTATTTCATTTCCATCCTTATCAATACCAATTGAATCATTTAAACTAATATTGTTTATATGTTTTTTATTACTGCGATAATGCATTAAGATTTCATTTTCAATACATCTGGCTACATAAGTAGTAATTCTTGTATTTTTAGATGGTTTATAAGAATCAATTCCTTTTACTAAACCAATGGTTCCAATACTGATTAAATCATCGGTATCATATTCTTTACTTTCATATTTTTTAACAATATGCGCTACTAATCTAAGATTATGTTCAATTAATTTATTACGAGCTTCTTTATCACCTAAAAGCATCTTTTGAATTTCTTTTTCTTCTTCTTCTTTAGGAAGGGGATCTGGGAAAACATTAATAGAATAAGAACCAGTAAAAAATATTAAACTTTTTAAAAGAGTAATTAAATAACCTAACATCATATCACCTATAAAAGTATATGTATTATAATCATTTTTTTGTTCAATTATATGATATATTTTTTTTGAGATGTTTTTATAAAAATTAGGATTTGTAATGTAATAAACTGGAATTAAAAGATATTGAAAAAGTAATTAGAGAAAAAACTTTATTAATCAATTCTAAATCTATTTTCGATTATTTCAATCTTCTTGTTAAATTCTTTCTAATTATAACATTATTTGTTATAATCTATATAAGGTGATTAAGATGTTTAATATGTTTGTTCCCGATATGTATCAAAAAAGTATTTATAATATAGATTATAAAAAGTTAAAGAAAAACGGCATTAAATGTCTTATTTTTGATCTGGATAACACTTTAACACCAGTTAATCTTAAAAGTCCTAGTAAAAAATTAAAGGATTTAATGGAAGATCTTAAAAATTTAAAATTCAAACTTATTATTGTCAGTAATGCTACAAAAAAAAGAGTAGAACCTTTTAAAGATATTTTATGTATAGATTCAGCCTATTTATCGTTAAAACCATTTCGTAGAAAATATCAAAAAGTACTTAAAATATATAATTTTAAAGAAAATGAAATAGCTTGTATAGGTGATCAATTACTTACTGATATTTGGGGAGCTAATCGAATGGGATTTACCAGTATTTTAGTTAATCCAATTGGTACGATAGATTTTGCATTAACTAAAATAAATAGAATAATTGAAAATTCGATTTATAATATTTTAGAGAAAAAAGAACTACTCAAGAAAGGGGAGTATTATGACTAAAATTTGTTTTGGTTGTGGAGCAAAACTCCAAAGTTATGATGTTGAAAAAGAAGGGTATATCCCAGAAGATAAGAAAGACTCTAGTCAATATTGTCAAAGATGTTTTAAAATAATTAATTATGGGATGCAAAGTAAAAGTAGTACTCCCAAAGAAACTGATACAATAATAGATATTATCAATCATGATAATAAATTTGTAGTTTTTTTAGTGGATTTTTTAAGTATCAATACCAAGGTTTTTGATATATATAAAAGAATTAACAAACCTAAACTTTTGGTTATATCTAAATGTGATTTAATTCTAAAAAATATTAGAAGAGAAAAAATCATTTCTTTTAT
>JAAYPA010000021.1 GCA_012520055.1 Mollicutes bacterium | reverse complement strand
CAAAAGGACGATATGTTATTACTTTACTTTCTTTTTCACGATCACCCAGAATTATAGTTAATGGAACTTTCTTAGTTTGACTTTCTCTAATTTTATAAGAAAGTTTTTCTTCACGAGCATCAATATTAACTCTTAATCCTTGTGCTTTTAAGGTTTGCTCTAGTTCTTTGGCGTATTCTAAATGATGTTCATTATTAACCGGAATTATATTTAATTGAATTGGAGCAAGCCATAATGGAAATGCCCCAGCAAAATGCTCAATTAAAATACCAAAGAATCTTTCAATCGAACCAAAGATAACTCTATGAACCATAGTAGGTCTTTTTTTAGAACCATCTTTATCAACATAAGTTAAATCAAATCTTTCGGGTAAATTCATATCAAGTTGAATAGTACCACATTGCCAGCTTCTTCCTAATGCATCTTTAATATGGAAATCTAGTTTAGGTCCATAGAAAGCTCCATCACCCGGATTAATTTTAAATTCTTTACCGGTTTTTTTACAAATACTTTCTAAAATTGCTTCACTTTTTTCCCAAATGGCCACATCACCGATAAATTTTTCTTCCGGTCTAGTTGATAGTTCAATTCGATAATCAAATCCAAAGTTACTATAAATACGATCGATAAAATTAATTAAACTAATAATTTCTTCTTCGATTTGATCTTCTCTCATAAAGATATGAGCATCATCTTGGGTAAATTGTCTAACTCTAAATAATCCTGATAATGCCCCACTGGCTTCATGACGATGAACTAAACCAAGTTCTCCACATCTAATTGGTAAATCTTTATATGAATGTAAGCCATTTTTATAAGCTAACATTCCTCCCGGACAATTCATTGGTTTAATCGCATAAACATTTTCATCAACTTTGGAAGTGTACATATTTTCTTTATAATTATCCCAATGTCCGGATACTTCCCATAATTTTTTATCCATCAAGATTGGGGTTTTAACAAAGGTATATCCTTCTTTAATATGTTCTTCATACCAGAAGTTTTCCAATATATTACGAATAATCATCCCATTTGGTAAGAAAAATGGCATTCCAGGAGCATATTCACTGATCATGAATAATTCCAAATCTCTACCTAGTTTACGATGATCTCTTTTTTGAGCTTCTTCTAAGAATTTTAAGTATTCATTTAATACTTCTTCAGTATCAAAACAAATACCATAGATTCTTTGTAACATCTTGTTTTCAGCATCACCTTTCCAATAGGCTCCGGATACTTTAAGAAGTTTAAAATATTTTAATTCTTTGACTGTATCAACATGAGGTCCACGACAAAGATCAGTGAAATCACCATGGGTATAAGTACTGATAATAGCGTTTTCATCCATATTTTCAATTAAATCAATTTTATATGGATCACTTTTAAACATTTCTAAAGCTTCCTCTTTAGAAATTTCATTACGTATCATCCTTTTACCATCTTTGGCAATTTTTTTCATTTCTTTTTCAATTTTTTCCAAATCTTCTTCTTTAATAACGTCATTTCCTAAATCTATATCATAGTAAAAACCATCATCAATGACCGGACCAACCCAAAATAAAGCATGTGGGTATAAGTGTTTTACCGCACTAGCAAGTAAATGAGCACAACTATGATTTAAAACATTTAATCTAGCGTCTTCTTTGATAATTTTCATTTTTCTCTTTCCTTTCTCTTAACTCTCGTGCCATGTTAATTCTAACTTCTTTTATTTTATTTTCATATTCATCTATTTCTTCAGGTGTTAAATCTCTTTTTTGCAAAAGATATTCCTTTCTTAGCTGAATTAACTCATTACGTAACTCTTCTCTTCCCATATATATTCCCTTTCTAATAAAAAAAGGATGTGTACCAAGGAGTGCAAATGCACGGTACCATCCTAATATTTTCTCTAAACTTTTAACGCAAGTTACACGGAAATGATTAGTTTCTCTCCAAGGTAGTAATTATTAAATATTACTATTAGCTTCCACCAAATGCTAACTCTCTGGAAATAATAATTTAATAATCATGTCCTTCTCTTTGATTTAAACAGATTTTATCATATATTATATGATTTTGCAAGAAAATACTCTATCATTATATTTCCAATTAATAATATTTATGATAATATTATACTAGAGTAAGTGATAATAATGGACAAGTTAATTTTTAAAATATCCAAAAACCTATTAAGTGTTTCGGTTTTAAAAAAAGATGCCCCTAAAGAAGATTTGAACAACACTAATATAATTGATACTAAAGAATTGGTATTTAGTAAAGATTATATTTTAGAAAATATCGAATTGGTATCTTCTTTTTTGAATGTCGTTATTATCAAAAGAGAAATCAAAAAAATAATTATCAAAGATTATGATATAATTCCTTTAACAATTAAAATCATCAATAATATTCCTTCAATTGAAGAACTATATTTAAAACCAGATAAACAAATAAACTATAAAATATTTTTAGCATTACTAGAAAATAAACATCTTAAATTCTTAGAAGTGTATGATATTCCTGTTTATTTATTGGAACGCTTAGATATTAATAAAAATTTAGAAATAAAAATGCGCACCGAAGTGTTTTTTATCAGTAATTTTATGATAGATAATAATTTAAATACCTATAGTGATCTTTATTATAAAAAAAATATTCAGATAAATCAGTTATTTACTAAGGAAGATATTGAAGACTTTAATACTTTTATAAATATCAATCGACATTTAAAACTTATTACTATTAATAAGTTTTCTCAATCTATGTTTAATTATATTGTCGAAAAGTTGCTTGAAGAAAAAAAATCTGATATTAAAATTATTATTACTGAAGAAGGTAATAATCTAACAGATATATATCAAACCATCAATAAATCAAAAAATGAACATGATAAACTTTTTAAAGAATTAAATATAGAATTTAAAATTAATTATAGTTTGGAGTATAAAAGAAAAAATTTAATTAAACAATTAAATTTAAATTTTATTAAAATATGTATATGTTCAATAATAATTTTGATATTGTTTTTAATGGGGTTAAATTATTATAAAAATTATTCTCAAGCCCGAGATATCAAAAATATCGAAAAAGAATTAAAACATATTATTAATCAAATAGATAAAGAGTATTCTATAGATAATCAAGATGAAGATATCGAAATTATTGAAGGAGAACCTGATTATACCGCCCCTACTACTACGAAAAGCACCTATGTCAGTTCTTATTATAAAAACTATGAAAAAGTCTTTGACACCCTTTTAAAAATCAATGAAGATACAGTTGGTTGGCTGACAGTAAATAATACCAGAATTGACTATCCGGTCGTAAAAGCAAAAGATAATGATTACTATTTAAAAAGAGATTATAACAAATATCGTAATTCGATGGGATGGATTTTTATGGATTATCGTAATCGAATTGATCTTCTAAATCAAAATACTATAATATACGGTCATAATATTAAAGATGGAATTATGTTCGGGACTTTAAGATATACTTTAAATAGTTCTTGGTATACTAAAACAGCTAATCAAATTATTACTTTTAATACTTTAAACGCATCTATGAAATGGCAAATTATTTCAATCTATAAGATCCCTAATACAACTGATTATTTGACTACTTCATTTTATAGTAAAGAAGAATATCAAGCTTTTCTAGATATGATTGTAGGAAGAAGTATTTATAATTTTAATCAATCAGTTACCACCAGTGATAAAATACTGACTCTTTCTACTTGTCAAAATCGTGGTGAAGAAAGATTAGTAGTTCACGCTAAATTAATTATTGAATAATAAAAAGGATTAAAAATCCTTTTTATTATTTTTTAGAAGTTCCAGTAAAGCGCGCATTTGACGATAATCTTCTAAAGAGAATATCTCTTCTTTTTTTTGCTTTTCCATTATTTCATTTTCTATTTTAAGATTTGGTTTCTTTAAATCTGTAAGCTTTTTAGGCATTTCTATTTCATTATAAAAAGTGCCGGTTTGTAGTTGAACTTCTTCATATTTTTCTTTAGGAGATAATAGTTTAATTACTTTATATAGAATTAACCCAATAATCCAAACGACAAAAATAATCAAACTAAGTTCTAACAACATCATTAAACTACTGTTAGTATAAATACTGACTTTATTAGATAAATCAACATTACTATTTGCTATTGCATCTAAAATTAAAAAGAAAAGAAAACTGTTGGTTATTAGTATAAAAGCATTAATTCTTTTAATTACTTTATTCATTTTCTTACTGAAGATACTGACAATTAGAATAATAATGCTGATTATAAGCATTAATATATATTGTAATACGGTAGGAAAATAAATAATTGCTACAATGTTTTTAATAATCGAATCAAATATTTTTAATATTGATTCAATATATGAATTCATAAAAAATATTACTAAAATAAAAGATACTATCGTATATATAGTTTTAGTTTTACGATCTTTTTTAGATATCAATAAGATATCTACTATCATAAGAATAATACCTAATAAAAGAATTAAAAAAAGAGGCGATTCAATAACAAGATTAAAAACCGTTTTAATCTTGTCTAATAGAGTATACTCTACCATATGAATCACCTCTTCCCCTTTTTATTAATTCACTTTTTCACAAATATAAATTGTTTGTGTTGTTTTATCTCCTTTTGTACATGTTATTAAGGTTAGTGTTGTTGTATTTTTGTTTCTCCTTACCACAACATCACCATCTTTTAAATCTGTATAAATATTTTTAATGACATATTTGTATTCTCTGTCTTTATAAGTGACAAATATTTCATCACCTAAAACTAATTTATATAAATCTTTGAAGAAAGAAACGGCACTACTACCGGAATGTCCGGCAATAATAAAGTTACCTTTTTCTACATCCGGATAATCTGAAGGTTTCATAACTTGGATATTACGATTAACATTATTATACTTATTATCTATTTCCGTAAAACCTTTTCGTAAATCTAATTTAGGAATAGATAAATATCCGACATAATATTTTGTATAATCAATAGGTGGCGAAGTAACTTTTGGAGTTTCCACTACCGGAGATACTTCAATCGGAGGTTGTTCCTCCACTTCTATAATCGGCATTTCTTCTTCAATTTCTTCTATATTTTCGATTTCTACTAATTGTTCATAATATAATTCATTCATTTCATCAAATACTTGAAATTTCTTTTGTTTTAAGTAAGTACTTGATAATAAGCATATACCAATGAAAACTATTAAAACCCCAATTATTGTTTTAATTTTTCTTTTAGATATGGAACTGGCCATTTTTCTTCAATAAGTAGGCACCACTTAATAAGGTTAATCCACCTAAAGTATAGGTAATGACACTTGATAAACCGGTTTTTGGAACTACAACAATTTCTTCTTCTGGAAGTGGTTCATTATACATAATAATACCACTAGCTATTTCATAAACCCCAGCTTTATTAGCAATCATTAAAGTGCCATCTTCCCTAACTTGGAAATGAATAACTTCATCAGTTTTTTTGTAGCCGTTTGGTGCTGATGTCTCTTCTAAAGTATAATCTCCGGTACTCAAAGCTACATTATAACTAGCATCACCTGTAGTCCAAGTGGTTACTACTTCTCCCTTTGCATTCTTTATAACTAATATTGCTCCTTGTAAATAAGCATTAGTACTTACATCTAATTTACTTATATTAACAATATCATTGCTTTCATTGGTAAATATAATTTCTTCAGCAACTATATATTTATCATTATCATTTTTTATCTTAATATTACCATCAGAATCAACATAGAAATAAATAACTGTTTTATTTATTTTATATCCTTCCGGTGCACTGGTTTCACTTAAAGTATAATATCCTTTTTCTAAAGTCAGATATTTAGGTTTATTTTGTGATACCCAAGATAATACTTTTTCACCATTTGATTTTTTAACTACTAATGTTGCTCCAGCAAGTTCTTTAGAATTGGCAATATCTATTTTGCTAATTTTAACTGCTTTAGTATCTTCTTTAATATTAATAACTGTATAAGCATAACTATAATTGGTACTTCCGACATAAATTAGGCCTTTATCAGCTAATTCATATCCTTCAGGAGCTTCTTTTTCGACAATAGTATAATACCCTACTGGGATATTATAAAACTTCTTAGGACTACTACTAGATGTCCATGTTGCATAAACATCCTGTGCATAACATTTACTTGTCGTACAGTTTCCTGAATATAAAGTTAATTTTGCACCTTTTATAGTATTACCGTCTTGATCTTCTTTATAAATATATAATGAATTGGTAGTTTCAGAAGGTCTGGTTACCTTAAGAGATTTTGCCATATAAATAGGACGCTCGACAGGATAAACCATATCATAAATTACCTTTTGATATTCTGAACTATAGAAATAATCATAAGCTGAATAAGTATTATAAGTTCCTTCAACTTCAACAGTAAACCTTACAGTATTACCCGGAATTATCGAAGAAACCGGAATTTTTACTTGAAAATTTCCTTGTTTATTTTTGGTAACAGTACTGTTAATTATGTTTGCTCCTCTTGGAGCACCAACTAATTTTAAATCTTTCATAGTAGCTAAATTTTCTGATGTAAAAGATATATTTTCTGAAACATAATAACCATTTATTTCAGTAAATTTAATATCAGCTGAACTAAAACTCATTTCTCCTCTTGGTTCCTTATAAGCTTTAGCACCTTCTACTAAATTATAAATAGCTTTACACACATTATCGGTATTACGATTATTAGTACAATAATTTTTAAAATTAACATCTACATTATAATTATTGTTACTTAAATAATCTCTATACCACCAAATAGCCATTTGCATAATATAAAAATTCTTTTGGTTATCACCGGTATTTGGTCTATTATTTAATATATAGATATATCCCTTATCTACTTCACTATTTTGATTTAATGTTAAGTTTGATGGAAATTTCAAATTGGCTAATTCACAAAATAAATAGTGAGATCCATCAGCTGTTGTTTTAAAATATGCTTGATAACCATTTACATATTGTGTAATTGCTGTTGATTTACCAGCTTGAATTGTTGTTGGTGCTGCCGCATCTACAGCTAATGTAAAACCAAACGAACACATAAAAGCTAATATCAACCATAATATTTTCTTTTTCATTACAAAACCCTCTTTCTTTTAATTGGTTCTTATTCTAGCATAATAGCATTAAAAATGCAATATTTAGCTTGCTTTTCGATAAATTTGATGATCTTCTAAAGGAAGATTTTTAGCAGCAAATAATTCACTTACCGAAACTACCTTAAAACCATCAGCATATAGAATCGGTAAAAGTATTTTTATAGCATCAATAGTCGTTGAATAAAGGTCATGAAATAAAACTATATCCCCTTCTTTAACATGGCTTAAAACTTCATGGACAACAGCATCTCTATTACGGGTTTCCCAATCTCTTGAGTCAACGCTCCATAATATTACGGGATGATCAATACATTCTCTTAATTGTTTATTTATACTTCCATAAGGAGGTCTTAATAATCGCATTTCATTACCGGTTAAATTAACAAATAACTCATTATTTTGATTTATTTTATTATTGGCTTTTTCACAATTAAAAGCTGTTAACCTGGAATGATCTATAGTATGATTACCTATTTCAAAACCTCGGTTAAACATTTCTACTACAATTTCATTACGAATTCTGATGTTATAACCAACTAAAAAGAAAGAAGCTTTAGCATTAAATTCATCTAAAATATTAAGTAACTCTAAAGTATATTTACTAGGGCCATCATCAAAAGTAAAAGCTATCAATTTTTTATTTTTATTTTCGGGTGGTTTAGTTGTTGGTATTTCTTCCCTGTCGTTTATCGGTGTCATAACAACATAATTTTCATCAAGTTTATATGGAAAATTTAAATGTTCTTTTAATTCCCAATAATTAAGAGCAATAATAGTAACAGAGTCTTTATCATCATAATTAGATATAAATATTTCCAATTCATTATCTTTAAATAGATAACTTTTTTTAGCATACTCATATATCTCATAATTAAAATCTAATTTATTTGTAACCAAATATAGATATACTTTATCATGAAGCAATTCTTCAT
>JAAYPA010000002.1 GCA_012520055.1 Mollicutes bacterium | reverse complement strand
TATATTCTTTTAGAGATAAGTTGTCTCTTGGTGGCATTAAAGGGCCACAAATTGATTGGAGTACTTATAGATTAGAACCTGGTTTTAGCACATGGATGTTTAGTGATTCAAAAAGAATATTAAAGGGTTTTGACAGAGATGTTTCTGTAGAAGCTATTTTAATTGAAACTAGAAATTTATCAAATGAAGAAAGTTACAAAATTGTTTTAAAAACAAATGACGATTGCTTAACTAAATCAGATTGTGCATTGCCATTTGAATATGCTATAAGATCGGATTGTCCTTATGAGACAAAATGTCTTAAAAATGAATGTTGTGTTATTTGTCCCATAATAGATCCGAATTGGAATAAAATTGAACAAGCAATTTATAATTGTGATGTAGATAGTGTAATGCAAACTCATGATAAAAATGTTGTAGTTAAATTGAAGAACGGTGGCACTATCGAAGCCTTTGAGCCAAATATTGATGATATAATATTTGTAGCGGATAAGGCAGAGGAAAAATGCGGCAAATTAACGATCGGAACAGAATAGTTTTTTGTAAGGTATATAAAAGCACTTTAAATACATGTCAAGATGTTTAACCTTGTAATGTAAAAATATTTGACTAATTTTAAAAAAAGATATACTATTAAAATATAATAATTTTATCATCAATCAAGTATATGATTAAAATAAGTCAATTCATTAAATTTCTTAGAAAAGATAGGGGAATGTCTCAACAAGAAATAGCTGACAGGCTGGGCATGTCTAGACCTTCGTATATTTTAGTTGAACAAGGCAAGAAAGAATTATCTTTATCTGAAGCTCAAAAAATTTCTAATATTTTTGGAATTAGTTTAAAAGATATGGAGACAGGTATTATTCCCGATTATGAAAAATATAAAGAAATGATTCTTTCTTTTTTGAGATTTTTTAGTTCTAACGGAGATGGCAAGGTGCCAAAAACTAAACTAGCCAAATTATTATATTTAGCAGATTTTTCTTGGTTTTATGAAAAAATGGAAAGTATGAGTGGTATGCAATATAGGCGTATTCAGTACGGACCAGTTCCTGATTTATATTTCCGTGCTTTGGATGAATTAGAAGAAGAGGGTAGGATAAATAGGGATAATAAAAATAGTGACGTCATATTAATTAGTGAAAACGAAGGATCAAAAAGAAGTCCGTTAAATAAACTTAATAAACAAGAGTTGGATTTAATTAAAAAAATAGCTGAAAAATGGAAAGATAAAAAAACTAGAGATATAGTTAATTTTACCCATAATCAATTACCGTTTAAATTATGCGCTCCTGATGAAATAATTCCTTATGAGCTTATCATCCAGGAAGATCCGAAGTATGTTTATTAGTAAATATATTGTTAAAGTTGAAAAATTTGCCGAGAGTCATTATATTAAAAAATTTTCTAAAAAATATAAAAACTATTGGGATGTTACTTTTAAGGGTATATTTTTAGAATTAGAACGTTTTAATGAATTTATGAAAACGGATCATGTTAATTTAATTAGTTTCCATAAAAATATTTCTATTTTTAAAATAAATTTTCGTTTAGCTAAAACAAATTTTTCAAGGAAAACTTCTGGCAATAGATGCATAATATCTTTAAATAGGAATAATAATGAAATTAAAATATTATTAATGTATCATAAAAATGATATAGATGGTAAAAATGAAACAGCTGCTTGGAAAAAGATAATTAGAGATAATTATGACGATTATGATTTTTTGAAATAATTTATATCATTTGCTAGCCAAACTAAGCAAATTAAATTATAATAAAATATAAAATTAAGACCATTGTTTAAATATGACAAATATTTTTATGAAAAAGAAAACAAAATTTTATGCATATTCAATAGATGAAATAAAAGGAATAACTGATAGTTGGACAGATTGTCAAAGCATTGTTTCGGGAAAGGCAGCAAAATACAAAAGCTTTGAAACAAGAGAAGAAGCTGAAAGATGGCTTGAGGCGGGAGCAGATTACAGTATAAAGCATATAGCCTCTGAAAAAGGTATATATTTTGATGCAGGAACCGGTGCTGGATTGGGGGTTCAGATTAATGTTACTGATGAAAATGGTAAGAGTTTGCTTTTTAAAATTTTACCTACAAATAAAGAAGGTCATTATTTAATAAAAGGAAATGTAACTAATAATTTTGGAGAACTTTTAGCTTCTAAATATGCTCTTGAATTGGCGCTTAAGAAAGATGTTAAAAAAATATTCGGCGATAGTAAATTAATCCTTGACTACTGGTCAAAGGGCTATATTAAAAAAGAAGTGGGGGAAGAAACTGTTAGTTTAGCCAATGAAGTTAAAAGATTAAGATACGAGTTTGAAAAAGGGGGAGGTAAAATGATGCATATTTCTGGAGGAAGCAATCCTGCGGATTTAGGATTTCATAAAAATTGACAATACTCTTTATTTTATATATCATCTTTCTTATTGGAGGGGTGTCAGAGCGGACGAATGAGGTAGTCTTGAAAACTACTGTGGGGCAACTCACCGTGGGTTCGAATCCCACCCCCTCCGCCACACATCATGGATTAAAAGCCTGAATTCCTAATTAATT
>JAAYPA010000020.1 GCA_012520055.1 Mollicutes bacterium | reverse complement strand
CCATTGGTCAAAAAGGTGGAGTAAAAGCTCCGATTCATAGTGATTATTTGTTTTCAGGTCTTATTAATCTAAAATCTTTATCAGGAAAATTTATAACAACTGAAACTAAAACTATGGCATTTATGTTTGCTTCAGCTGGAGAGAGTGCTGCAGAATTTGAATTAGATTTAAGTGGTTGGGACACTTCTAATGTTACAGATATGTATGGGATGTTTTATGATGCTGGAGAGAGTGCAACAACTTGGTCAATCGGTGATTTAAGTGGTTGGGATATCTCAAAATTAGAACATTCAGCTTGTGATATATTTAATGGTTTAAGTTCAACAGCTTTAACAAGCTTACTTACCGCTAGAACACAATGGGGTTGTTCTTAAAACAATAAGACTAAGTACCCTTTAAATCGATATATAAGTAATTGATTTAAGGTGATGCTTTTTTATGATTAAAAAAGACACGTATTATTTTAATACGTGTCTTTATAATTTAAAATCAGTAAATTTTTCTAATAATGTTTCTTCATTCCAAATTGAAATGTTTAATTCTACTGCTTTATCATACTTTGAACCGGGATTTTCTCCTACGATAACTACATCGGTATTTTTCGTAACTGAGGTGGTCCAAATACCACCATTTAATTCAATTAAAGATTGAATTTCATTACGGCTATAATTATTTAATGTTCCGGTAACAACAAACTTTTTATTTAAAAAGTTTTCATTTTCCTTAATAGACTCTCCAATATAGTTCATATTTAAACCAATATCTTTTAATTCATTGATTATTTGTAAATAATCTGGATCAGAAAAATATGCTTTTAAGTTTTGAATTAAGATAGGACCAATATCGGGAATATCAATTTGTTCATTCACGGAAGCTTCTATTAATTTATCAATTGTTTGGTATTTTTTAGCTAAAGTTTTAGCCATTTTAGAACCTATTCCTTTAATGCCTAAACCAAATAACAATCTTTCCAATGAATTTTCTTTAGAATTTTCGATGGCATCTAGTAAATTTTGAATACTTTTATCGCCAAAACCTTCTAGTTCGATTAATTCATCACGACGATTTTTTAGTTTATAAATATCTGGAAAATCGGTAATGATTTTCATGTTATAGAAGTCTTCAATAATTCTCTCGCCAAGACCTTCTAAATTCATAGCATTACGACTCGCAAAATGAATAAGTGATTCTATATTGCGGGCTGGGCATAGATCATTCGGACATATTAAGTCAATTCCTGACTTAGATGATATTAAATCATGATAACAAATTGGGCATTTCTCCGGTATAATAAATTCTTTTTCAGTACCGTCTCTTTTTTCAGGAATCGATCTAACTACTTCAGGTATAACATCTCCGGCTTTACGAATAATGATTTTATCGCCAATTTTTAAATCTTTATCTTTAATATATTGATAATTATGAAGGGTGGCTTTTTTAATGGTCGAGCCCATAACTTTGACGGGATCAAAAATGGCATTAGGGGTTATTTGACCGGTTCTACCTACCGTACAAATAATATCTCTTAATTTAGTTTCAACCTCTTCAGCAGGAAACTTATAGGCTGTAGCCCATTTAGGAGTTTTAGCTGTATATCCCAGTTCTTTTTCCATGTGGATATCATTAACTTTAATAACAATCCCGTCTATTTCATATGGCAAAGTATTACGTTTTTCTGTCCAGTCTTTAATATATTCTAATACTTCTTCGATATTCTTTAATTCTTTAATATGAGGATTGACAATTAAACCTAACGACTTTATTTCTTCTAAAGATTCATAATGCGTTTTACATATGGTATTGGGATCATGATAAAAGAAAGCATCTAATTCTCTTGATTTTGCAATCCGACTGTCTAATTGTCTGACACTTCCTGCTGCAGCATTACGAGGATTTTGGAATAATAATTCTCCTTTTTTAGCTCTTTCTTCATTTAATTTTTCAAAACTTTTTTTAGACATATAGATTTCACCGCGAACATCTAAATCAACAGCTTTTTTTAAACGAAGAGGAATAGTTTTAATAGTTTTGACATTATGGGTTATATCTTCACCGACATACCCATCTCCTCTGGTTGCAGCACTAGTTAATATGCCATTTTTATAAATTAAACTAACTGATAATCCATCTATTTTTAATTCAGCTACATAAGTTGGATTAAGAAATTCTTTTTTTATTTTTTTATCAAAATCTAATACTTCTGATTCATTAAAAACATTAGAAAGACTCATCAAAGGAGTTTGATGATAGACCTTTTGAAAATCATTAATTACTTTATCTCCGATTCGTTCGGTAGGAGAATCCGGTCTTTTTAATTCCGGATGTTCGGTTTCAATTTTGATAAGTTCACTCATCCAGCTATCCCACTCTGCATCAGTTGATGTAGGATTGTCCATAACATAGTATTCATAGTTAGCTTTTTCAATTAAATCAATTAATTCTTCGTATCTTTCTTTCATATTAACCTTCCATATATATTATAACATTTAATAAAAAAGTTATCATTACATAACTTTTTTAATACTTTTATGATTTTTAAGTAATTTTTTTACTCCCGATTTGAAAGCTACTTCAATTAAATTACCTTCATCTTTTACTACTACACCGGTACCATGGACATCATGACTAATGATAGATCCTTCATTAATATCTTCATTAGCATCGGTATACATATTTTCTTTATTGATAATCTTAGGTTCTTCAAAGTTTTGCTCTAAGTGTTTAGCATTTATTTCTGTAATAAATCTAGATGGCATATTTTGTTGTTCTTTACCATAAAGCATTCTTCTTTTGGCATTAGTTAAATATAATCTTTCTTTTGCTCTGGTTATACCGACATAGCATAATCTTCTTTCTTCTTCCAGATTATCTTCCATGATAGACATATTATGAGGAAATAATCCTTCTTCCATACCTACTAAGAAAACTATTTTAAATTCCAATCCTTTAGCACTATGTAAAGTCATTAAAGTAACTTCTTCACCATCACTTTTATGGTTGGATACATCACTTATTAATGTTATTTCTTCTAAGAAGTCTCCTAAATTAACTGAACCGGTTCTTTCTTCATATGAAGCGGTAATACTTTTAAATTCTTGTAAGTTTTCCAGTCTTATTTCATCATCTAAGGATTTAGATGATTCTAGTTCACGCTTCATACCCGATAATTCTAAAATAGAATCAATTAGATCAGTTAAACTGGAATTTTCACTTATCTCCTTTAATTTTAAGATAATTTCTTTAAATTCTAATTCCTTTCTGCTTGATAAAGCTTCAAACATATTGGTATTTTTTTCTTTAGCTACATCTTCCAAAGTTCTAAGAGCAGCTTCTCCAATACCTCTTTTAGGTACGTTGATAACTCTTCTTAAACTTATTTCATCATCTTGATTATATATTAATCTTAAATAAGCAATTAAATCTTTAATTTCTTTACGATCAATAAAGAAGTAACTACCTACAACTTTACAAGGCACACCTTTACTTAAAAATACTTCTTCGATTACTCTGGCTTGAGCATTGGTACGATATAAAACTGCTACATCACTGTATTTATTGCCTTTATTGATTAAATCATTTATTTCATCTATTACCAAACCTATTTCATGTTTTTCATCATAACTGCGAAAGTATTTGATTTTAACTCCTTCACCTTTTTCTGAATAAAGATCTAAATCTACTCTTTCTTTATTATTCTTAATAACTTCGTTAGCGGCACTTAAAATAGTATTGGTACTTCGATAATTATGTTCAAGTTTAATTACCTTACAATCCTTAAAATCATTTTCAAAGTTAATAATATTACGGTAGTCAGCTTGTCTAAAAGCATAGATACTTTGATTTATATCACCGACTACAAAAATATTTTTATATTTACCCGATAATAACACTGATAATTTATATTGAACCGGATTAGTATCTTGATACTCATCTATTAAAATATATTTATATTTTTCTTGATAATAATCTAAAATCATTTTATTTTTCATAAAAAGATTAACAGGCAATAATAATAAATCATCAAAGTCTACACTGGAATTAGCAATTAATTTTGCACAATATGATTTATATATTTCTACGACAACTTTATCAATCGGAGTATTAAATAATCTTTCTAATTCAATATCACTAAGCATTTGATTTTTAATAAAACTGATTCTGTTCCTAATATAATATGGACTATATTGCTTAGGATCTAAGTTTTTTTCTTTTAATATCTTTTTAATTACTGTTAAACAATCATCACTATCGATAATCGTAAAATTACTGGTTAAATTTAACTCCTCATAATTTTCTCTGATTATTCTTAAACCAAAAGAGTGAAAAGTACCAATAAATGCTGATACATCACCTATCATATTATATACTCTGCTTCTCATTTCATTAGCAGCTTTATTTGTAAAAGTTATTGCCAAAATATTGTGATTAGGTATTCCTTCTTTTATTAAATGGACAATACGGGTGGTCAGTACTTTTGTCTTTCCACTTCCGGCTCCAGCCATAACTAAAACCGGTCCATCTTTATGAGTTACTGCCTTCTTTTGTTCTTCGTTTAGATTGTCTAGATAATTCATAAAGATTCCTACCTTTTCTATAAGAATTATAGCATTATCTGGATATAAAAAAAAGACATTTAGAGTCTAAATGTCAAATAAATGTACGTATTTTAAACTATATCAAATCTAGCTTCCGCATATACGGTTTTCTCAGAATCACTTTTAAGAGTAAGTTCTTTAATAACGCGATATTTTCCCGGAAGTAAGTTGCCATAATAAGTACTGAAATCGATTTCTAAGTCTGCTGATGATAGCGACGGTATTTGATAACCCATCATATCAAATACCGGTTCATTTAAAGGTATAATTTGATACCATTTGTTATCTTTATAATATTCTAGGCTATAATCTCCACCATATGTATAAGTACTACCGGTTTTATTATAAATAATTATTTTCGCTTTGTTATTTACATAGTCAGATATAACCATACTGATTAAATTAGGTTGCATGTGGATATTAGATTCTTTTCCATACAAATCTTCTTCTTGATTACATAAATTTTTATCATTTAATCTATTAATCAAATCTTGATCAGTTTGTTTATCAATGCCAATTTTTTTACCTTTATAAATCAAAATCAATTCATATTTACCATAAACGTTAGCTTTGATATGCCAAGGATTTTTAAATTTCCATAAATTCTTATAATCAAAACTTACCTCTATTTTTTCAATTCTTTGCTCATTACAACCTTGTGTATTTAAGTAATCATAGGCTTTTTCTTTAATTTTATAATTATAACCTATAACTAAGAAATAAGATACTGTTACTAATAGTAAAATACCAATCATCCCAAATTTAATAATATTTCTTACTTTCATTTCTTCACTTCCTTACTTTTAATATACCTTTAGCACTAAGCTTAGCTTTTAATTTATCGTAAACATAAGGTACTTCATAATATTCATTTTCTTTTATATTATTTTTATTAATATGAATGTTTAAATATTTAGCATTACTTGGAGTAATAATATGACTATCTTTTAATCTTTGAACTATATGTTTATAGCTTACCCGGTAATTATTACTGAAGATTTCTATTTCTCTAAAATCTATCTTAACTCTCTTGTCATCAAATTCTTCTAATAAAGCTGTTTTTGGAATAAGTAAAGACAAAGCAAACTGAGTAGTAAGAAGATCTTTTTTTGTATTATTAACAATTAAAAGTTCACCTAAATACTTAGCAATACTATAACGTTGTTCATAACTGTTTTCTGCCTGAGGAACTACAATAATCGGAACATTATTGATTATCTCATAATAACCAATAAAACCTTCTGTCACTTTATTCTTAGGTAATGTAATAATCATAATATTATTGTTTTCTAATAAATAAACTAAATTAGATATAGGATCTTTTAGAGGAATCGTAAAGAAAATTCTTAATTTAGTAGCTAAACTTTCTGCTTCCTCTAAAGTATTAACCATATGGACACCAAATTTATTTTGATAGGTAATATCGGCTAATTTTAATAAATGAAAATATGCTTCAATTTTAATAGTAATTAAATCTTTGATCTTAATTTTTCTAATATCGGAAACTCGATTATGACATTTAAAATTCATAAACTTAATATCAATAGTTTCTTCAACATCAAGAATATCTTCAATCGTAACATTATAAAGATTAGCAAAGTCTTGTAATCTTTCTAATGAAGCAATAATTTGATTTCTTTCATAT
Organism: Mollicutes bacterium; assembly: GCA_012520055.1. GTDB lineage: Bacteria > Bacillota_I > Bacilli_A > RF39 > UBA660 > DUUS01. The sequence continues at coordinate 55,987 of JAAYPA010000020.1, read as the reverse complement.
TTTAAGATAGCAGGAGCCGAAATACTCAAAGCTTCACCGGCAGCAGCCATTGAAAATCCTGATCTAATTCTAAATAGTTTTAAGTTATCACCAACGGTTTTTCTCATATTATCACCTGTTAATATTATTCTAATTATATTCTAACTTATTAACTAACAAAAGTAAAGCTTTTTATTTTTCTTGATTTTTTATGCCAAAATGCATATAATATAAGTGTCCATGGATTATTCCATGGATATGAGAGTGAAAATTAATGTTCTTTCAACATTATTATTCACCTCCTTTCTAATTACGTAGGCCTGCTTTATGCCGCCGACCCACTCTTAGAGGTGGGGTTATTTTTTAAAAATAAAAAAGCAATTTAATCTATAATTGCTTTTTTTATTCTATAAATGATAATCCTCTATTTCTATAAAAAGGATATTGTAAAAATTTACTTTCGATAATTAAATATTCTGCATGTAAAATTCTTCTTATAGGAGATATTGTTAAATCAGCTAACTCAATACCCGAAGTAGTAATACATTTCCCATTTTTTAATTGAGTCCACTTTTTTCTAAAGTAAACTGCTTTTATGTTTTCGTATAATTTTCTTTTAATTTTATTTAAATTATTCTGAAGATAATAATGATTTTTACCAGTTATAGTTATTCCATTTAAAATATATATATCATGTCTTTGACTGAATTCTTTATTTTCATCTTTCTCAACAAAAGCTTGGTTAATTTTTCTTAGTGTACCTTCACCACTTTCGTCTATAAAAAACAATAATGTATCATCTTCTGGTATTTTATTGATTATAGTTGGTCAATCTTTCCAAGTAGGTTTTTCTTTTTTCAAAATAAATCTCTCCTAAATACATATTTATTTTATCACTATTCTTTTACGATATTCAATTCATTTTTTATTAAGAATTTAATAAATTCATCTTTAAAGTTTTGTAACTCTTCACTTGTTAGGGTTTTTTCTTTTGAACCAACAATATATCTTATCGTAATTTTTTTAGTTTTCTCTTCCAAATAAATATCTACTAATTTGCGATTTATGATAATCGGGCTAGTAAACTCATCTAAAATTTTAGATAGTTTGTCGTAATACTCACCACGTTTCATGATGATAGTATAGTCAAGTTCAGTTGATGGATATTTACTAATTTCTTGGTAATTAGTTTTATCTAAATCAAAATTTAGATATTTTTCAAAGTCAATTTCTAAAACTACAAAAGTATGCTTTTTACTTATCTTATTATTAACATTTTTATTAAATGTTTTTATTTGTCCGATAATATTATTATCAACAATAATATCTTGAATTAAATCTTGATTATAATAAGTTTCTGATGATCCAAAATCAAAGATTGGTGTTTTGTTTTTTAAATTTCTTAAGATATTAACAGTCATTTCTTTAGCTTTATTATAAAGATTTTTCAAATCTTTTTGTGGTCCGCATAATAAGATACTTAACATCTTATGATTTTCATTATCTTTAATAATTGTACCGATTTCCATAATATTAAATTCATCATAATATTTAATATTATTAAAAGCTACTTCAAGTAAACTTAAATTTAAATCATCTCTTAAAATATTATCTTCGCTTTTACCAAGTAATTTTACGTTATCTTTTGTGATATTAATTTCTTTTAAGAAACTTGTCTTATTCCATAAATAAGTATGAACTTCATGGCAGTTATATTTAGTAGCTAAATAGTTTTTTACTATATAACCTTCATCATAAGCCGGTTCTTGTTTAACAAAATTTAAATCCATTTTTACTGGTTTAGGTACAAAGTTTTCATAACCATAAATCCGACCAATTTCTTCAATTAAATCAGCAGCTATCGTAACATCTTTAGTAGCTCTGAAAGTTGGAACAATAACTTTAAAGTAATCTTTTTTTATTTCTACTTTAAATTCTAACGATTCTAAAATGTGTTTAACAGCTTCATCTTCTAGTTCAAAATCAAAGTATCTATATAGTAAACTTTTATTTAAAATAACTTCTTTTTCTTTAAATTCATTAGGATAAACATCAGTTAGAGCTGAACCTAAAGTAAGATCAGGATTCTCATCTTTTAATAGTCTTAAGAATCTTTTGGAAGCTATGATAGTTAAGTTTGGATCTAAGCTTTTTTCATAACGGGTAGATGCTTCAGTGCGTAGGCCTTGAGATATAGCAGTTTTACGAACTGTAGATGCTTCAAAACAAGCACTTTCTAAAATAATAGAGTCAGTATCATCTATGATTTCACTGTCTAATCCACCCATAATACCGGCAATAGCTATATACTTACTATCATTTTTAATCATTAAGTCATGATCAGTTAATGTTCTTTCAATGCCATCTAAGGTAGTATATTTATCTCCGGCTTTAGCTAAACCGATTTCAATATTATTAACCTTTCGGGAATCAAAAGCATGCATTGGTTGGCCTAACTCAAGCATAATATAGTTTGTTAAATCAACAGTTAAGTTAATACTTTTCATTCCAGCATAATATAAAAATATTTGCATCCATAAAGGTGTCTTACTATTTTTAATATTATCAATTTTTAAACTGGTATAACGATAGCAAAGATCGGGATTTTCAATTGTTACATTTAATTCTTTACCATCATAATTAACATCGGCAAGTTCCAAAGGCAATAACTCTGTTCCAGTTATTGCAGCTATTTCTCTGGCTATACCATAATGACCCCATAAATCAGGACGATGAGTAAGAGATTTGTTATCAATTTCAACAATAATATCTTCAATAGGTAATATTTTCTTAATATCAATACCAATCGGAGTATCTTCAGGAAGTTCGATGATTCCGGAATGATCATCACTGATACCAAGTTCTTTTCCACTACACATCATACCATAAGAATCAATACCCACAAGAGGTCTTTTAGAAATTGTAATATCATCAATATGACCACCAATTTTGATTAAAGCACCAATAAGCCCTACTCTTACATTGGGAGCACCACAAACAATTTGTAATACTTCTTCTCCAGTATCAACTTTTAAGATTGATAATTTTTCTGATTTAGGATGTTTTTCACATTCAATAATTTTAGCTGTTACGACATTATCAAAGTTTTGACCTTTAATTTCAATGCCTTCAACTTCAGCACTGCGAATGGTAAATTTATCCCAAATATTTAAAAAATCAATTTTATCACTGTTTTTAATATGTTTCTTTAATATATTACAAGATATTTTCATATTTTCACCTACCTAACATTAAACTGATCTAAGAATCTTAAATCACCAGAATTAAATCCTCTTATATCACTAATTTTATATTTCATCATAGCCATTCTGGTTAAACCTAAACCAAAAGCAAATCCGGTATATTCTTCGGGGTCTACACCACTCATTTTTAGTACTTCGGGATGAACCATACCACATGGGCATAATTCTATCCAACCACTGTTTTTACAAGTCGGACATCCTTTACCATTACATATTGTACATGAACAATCTAGTTCAAATCCCGGTTCGACGAATGGGAAAAATCCCGGTCTTAAACGAACTTCAACATCTTGTTTAAAAACTTCTCTAAGCATACCCTTCATAACATAAATAACATTGCTTATTGAGATATTTTTATCAATTACCATGCCTTCTAATTGGAAGAAAGTATTTTCATGAGAAGCATCTAAATCTTCATTACGGAATACTCTACCTGGAACACACATTTTAATAGGTGCTCCATATTTTTCCATAGCTCTAGCTTGAACAGGACTAGTATGAGTACGAAGTAATGCTCCATTATCTAACCAATAAGTATCTTGCATATCACGAGCCGGATGATTTTTGGGAACATTTAAAGCCACAAAATTATAGTAATCCGATTCCATTTCTGGTCCCTCTAATACCATAAATCCGATATTTTTTAAAATATCAGTAATTTCTTTTGCTACAATAGTTACCGGATGAAGAGATCCATTTTTTTCATCAGCTGGGATAGTTGGATCAAAAGTAATCTTTTCTTCTCCATTAATAGCATTTTCATAATAATTAGTAAATAAAGCTTCTAAATCATTTTTAATTTTATTAAATAATGGTCCATACTTCTTCTTATCTTCAACCGTCATATCTTTAAGACTACTCATATATTCGGATAATTTACTTTTTTTACCTAAATATTTAGATTTAATATTTAAATAATCATTCTCCGTTTTAATACTTTTAGCTTCTTCAGTAGCCATTTCAACTAAGTTTTTTAATTCTTCTTTCATATCCATTTCCTCCAATAAAAAAATCATAAATATAAGGGCGAGATAACTCCCGCGGTACCACCTTACTTCATGATTTCATGCACTTTAATCAATAACGCTGATTATGCGAATAACGCTCCTATATTGAACTTCATTATATGTACTCATTTATAGATACTCTCAGCTAATAATATCTACTCTCTTTAAATATATACTTATAATTACTATATATATTCATTGCGTTTTGTTCTTTTGATTTTAGCAAATGTTTATACATAAGTCAATTACTTCCATAAAAAAAGATGTTAATAACTAACATCTTTTTCACATTTAAAATATTATTAACATCAATATTACAATAACTACAAACATAGCTACTAGGAATTTCCAAATATATTTAAACCAGTCTTTATAGCTTACTCCTACATAAGATAAACCTATGAACAGGAATGCTGAAGCTGGTGTAATAAATGAAGCTAATCCGTAAGTAGATTGTAACATTAGAGCAGATTGTTTAGCAAATTCTGAATAATTAGTGATGAAATATTTTCCTACCAATTGAACAGTGTAACGATATTCGACACTGAACAGTGAAGTAATAAATCCACCAATTGTTCCTAAGATTACATTGAATTTATCTAATAAATTCATTAACCAATCAATAACAGTTGGTATAACTGGGAACATTACAGAAAATGCTGCAATATTGTAGCAAACAAGTAAAATAATTACTAATTTACCTGATTTCTTTAATCCTTCACCAAAAGCAGTTAAATAATCATTCCAACTAACTTTATATGCTAATTTAATAAATAGAGTAGCTACCATCATTACTACTTGAATACCAAATAAATCCCAAGATCCGAATGATGTAAAGGCATCAGTAGATCCAAAGATATAAGCAAAGATTGGTGAATCTAAGATTTCTACCTCTTTAATCCAAGTAGTAGCTTTTTCAAAAATATCTACTCCTAAAGCCTTACTCCATGGTAAGTAAGCCATAATAGTAATAATAACAAATAATATTAAAATTGTAGCTACTGGCCATATTGTTTTTGGCTTAGTGATTTCTTCAGATTTAAATGTATCTTCTATTAAATCAGCTTTTTTATTCTTTAATACTTTTTTAATATGTAAAACATTGAATAAATTAAAGATTACAAAAGCAGCTCCGAATAATGCTAATTTTACCCATAAAAAGGTATTATAATCAGCACTTAATTCACTGGCATTTACTCCGGCAACACTTTGACCATAAACTGAACCTAACATACCGATTAACAATGAGCCAAATGTAATAGCAACTCCTGTTAATTTGTCTAGTTTCAATTTAGATAAAACTGTTATAAAGAATGGAATGAATGCTAGTACTACAAAGTTATCATTAATAATTGCTGATAACGCAGCAATGAAGAATGAAACTAATAAAGCAAATAGAATTTCATTACCTTTAAATGTCTTAGCAACACCATCAGTTAATCTTTGATATCCTTTAATTTTTCCAAGTAATTGATAAAAACCTCCTAAAAGAAATAAGAAAGTTACAACTACAGGGAAATAATATATACCTAATAATCCATAGGTAAAGAAATCAAAAATACCTACTCTGGTAATATCACTAACCATTAATTCTGATCCACTCCAGTATCCTTGAGGAATTACCCAAGAAAGTAATACTACGAATAAGACCATAATACCAGCTATTTTTACTAAATCATGCTTTTCCCAAAACTTTTTCATTTTACCTCCTCCTAAAATAATTATAACACAATTTTATTTTTTTCGCCTATTTTTTGCTTATTTTAAGCAAAATTAAATAAAAAATTAAGTACTTAGTACTTAATTTTCATAGTTGGGAATAAAATTACTTCCCGAATAGTATCTGCTCCTGTTAATAACATTATCAAACGATCAATACCGATCCCCATACCACCGGCAGGTGGCATGCCATATTCTAGGGCTTCAACGAAATCAAGATCCATTTCATTGGCTTCATCATTACCAAGTTCTCTTTCTTTCATTTGATTTTCAAATCTTTCATATTGATCAATCGGATCATTTAATTCAGTAAATGCATTGGCAAATTCCGAACCCCCGATAAATAATTCAAATCTTTCAGTCCATCTTGGATCTTTTGATTTAGTAGCCAGTGGACTAATTTCAATCGGATGACCATATACAAAGGTTGGTTCAACCACATCTTCTTCACAGTATTTTTCAAAGAAAGCATTAACAATATGTCCATAACCAAAATGTTCTTCAATTTCAATTTGATGTTCAGCAGCTAATTTTCTGGCTTCTTCTAAACTCATATTATCAAAGAAATTGATACCGGTTTTTTCTTTTATTAAATCAACCATATGTACTTTTCTAAAATTTGGTTCAAGATCTATTTCATGATCTTTCCAGTTAAATTTATAGGTTCCGCAAATATCTTTGGCAACTATTTTGAATAAATCTTCACATAACTGCATCATACCATTTAAATCACTGTAAGCTTTATATAATTCGATAGTTGTAAATTCCGGATTATGAGAGCGATCCATACCTTCATTTCTAAATAATCTACCAATTTCATAAACAGCATCCATACCACCCACTAATAATCTTTTTAAAGGTAATTCGGTAGCTATTCTTAAGTACATATCAATATCTAAAGTATTATGGTGAGTTACAAATGGTCTTGCAGCTGCTCCTCCTAAAATAGTTCCTAATATCGGAGTTTCAACTTCAACATAACCTAAGTTATCTAAATAATTTTGAATTTTACGAATAATCTTTGGTCTTGTAAAAGCAATTCTACGAGCATCTTCATTAACAATTAAATCAACATAACGTCTTCTGTATCTTTCTTCCGTATCTTGAAGACCATGATATTTTTCCGGTAATGGTCTTAAAGCTTTTACTAAATGAATATATTTAGTAGCATGAACGGTAAGTTCTCCGGTATTGGTTCTGCATACAAAACCTTCAATACCAATAATATCTCCTAAATCGGCTTCTTTATATAATTCATAGTTTTCTTCTCCAACTGAATCAATACTGATATAAATTTGAATTTTACCATATTTATCTAAAATATGCATAAAACCAGCCTTACCACTACGACGTTTAGAAACGATACGTCCTGCTATAATTACTTCCGGTTTAGATTCAGCTAGTTCTTCTTTACTGTATTTATCAAAGTTATCTTTAATTTGTTTAGAATCACTAGTCACATCATATTTTCCACCAAAAGGATTTACTCCTTTTTGACGTAACTCTTCTAATTTTTGTCTTCTGACTTCTTCTTGATCGGTTAGTTCACGCATGGTATTCCTTCTTTCTTTAGCGGTAGTATATCTTTTTTTACTTTAAAAATCAATATATATCATTTATATAATATAACATAATTTAACACAAAATACATATTTTTTATTAGGTGATAATATGAATGGAACATTTTTTAAAAATCCTTCATTTGAAGAAAATGAAATAAGAAATGATTATAATATTTTAAAAGATAATATCGGAAAAAAAATTAAAGTTTATTCTTTAATATATAATACTGAAGATCATAAGATATTTTCCGGTATTTTAGAACAATATAAAGAAGACTCACTGATACTAAGTGATCCTAGTAATGGGAATTGGTATTTTATTCCGCAAAAATATATTTATTATATTGAATTTGAAGAAAGAATGATTATTTAAAGATATTTTAAAATATTTTCTAAATTTATTCTTTCATCTTTTAAAGTTGTAATATCATCATGACCCGGATAAATAATTAAATCATCCGGATATTTTAGAATGTTTTCAATACTTTTTTTCATGTCTTTATTATTTCCGGTTGGTAAATCAGTTCGACCTATTGTGTTTTTAAAAATAAAATCTCCACCAAATAAATGATTATCTATTAAATAACCAACCAAATCTATGGTATGGCCTGGATTATGAATAGTCTTAAATTTAAAATCGGCAATTTCCAAATAATCTTTTAAATTATCATATTTATATACCGGAACATGATATTTTTCTTTTAATGACTCTAAAGCTCCTACATGATCAAAATGATTATGAGTTATTAATATTGCAACTAAATCATTATTAATATATTGATCAATCTTTAAAAATTCAGCACCGGGATCTATGATAATTTTTTTACCATTTTTATTTAATATATAACAATTAGTTTGGAAATCTCCTACTTTTATACATTCTATTTTCATTTTACCATCCTTAGTTTTCTAAAATTATACCATAAATATTTATGCTATGATATAATTATACTGGTGACGGATGTGGACAATATAATTACTATTTTTTTAACAGTCATAATATTACTTGGTATATTCGGATTAATTTATATATTATCTTATAATAATTTACAAGCTCATAAAATTAAAATTAATGAAGCTGAAGGAATTATAGATGAATTACTACGTAAAAAATATGATTTGTTAGAAATTTTAAAACAAATTATTATGGATAATACTGATATAAAGGAAAAAACTTTTGAACCTTTTAGTAAATTAAGAGAAGTAAATATATCCAGTTTTGATTTGGAAAGAAAATTAACCGAATATAATAATTTAATAAATCAGATAAAAACCGACCACAGTACTTTAGTAGATACTGAAGCATTTAATGATAATTTTGAAGAAATATATGAATTAAATGAAAGACTAGAAGCATCTAAAACCTTTTATAATAGGTATACAAGTTTATTAAATAAATTAATTAAAAGATTCCCTTCTAATATTATAGCTAAAATTCATCATATAGAAGTTCAAACCTTCTTTGACGGAAAAAATATGTTTGATGAAGATAAAGAAGACTTTAAATTATAAAACACACTAATTTAGTGTGTTTATTTTTTACGAAATTCAATTACATTATTTTTGTTTTTTTTTGGAGCAATTCCATATAAATATTTAGTGTTTTTTTCACCATCTTTTAAATAATCTTTGACTATTTTCCATAATACTTCTTTTCTTGATTTAAAATGGCAAACTATCTGTCCAGCCAGATTAACTCTATAACTATAATCTATATTGTCTGTTTCATGTGCTTCTTTAGAATTAAAACTATATTTTGCAAAATTTGGTAATTTATATAATTCTTCAGCTATATCTAAAAATAAATATAAATTACAAAACTCTATAAAATTTTCAACTTTTATTTGATTAAAATATAATCTTAAAACTCTTTTTAAAAAATACATGTTATATAAAAAATAAAATATCCAACTTTTATTTATATCTTCATTTAATTGTTTAGAAACATTATTATCAATACTTTCAATACTTTCTAACATCGGTCTTCTTATATTAAGATTCTTATCAGCTGTATTAAAAGCAGATAGATAAATTTCCATTAATTCTTTAAGATATTTTGTTCCGTTTACCGACTCTAAATTATATTTTAAATCAGGACTATATTTTCTATATTTATTATATAAATTTTCTAACTCTTCCAATTCTTTAGTTTCTCTAAAACCTGTCATAAAAATCCCCTTGAAATGTTTTTCTATATGTTATCATATTTTTGAGAAATAGCAATCTATAACTGCCAATCTATCGGTGGTTTATGATTATTTGTTAGAAATTCATTAGTTTTGGAAAAAGGCTTGCTTCCAAAGAAACCATGATTAGCACTAAATGGTGATGGATGGGTAGATTCAATAATTAAATGGTGTTTGTTAGTAATGAGTTCTTTTTTGCTACGGGCAAAATTACCCCATAAGATAAAAACGACTGGATCTTCTCTTAAATTTAATGCTTTAATAATATAATCCGTTAAAAGGCTCCAACCTAAGTCTTTATGACTGTTTGGATGATCTTTGATAACCGTTAAAGTAGAATTTAAAAGTAATACTCCTTCTTTAGCCCATTTAGTAAGATCACCACAATTAGGTGATTTAATATTTAAGTCATCTTCCAATTCTTTAAAAATATTTTTTAAAGACGGTGGAAGTTTTATGCCATTTTGAACAGAAAAAGATAATCCATGGGCTTCTTTTTCTCCATGATAAGGATCCTGTCCTACTATGACAACTTTAACATCCTTATAAGGAGTAAGCTTCAAAGCATTAAATATATAATCCTTAGGTGGATAGACAATATTGTTTTCGTATTCCTTGTTTACCATATCCATAAAATTTTTAAATCCTGGACTTGTCCATACTACTTTTAATATTTGATCCCAATCATTATTAAACATATTTTTACTCCTTCTTTCGTATTATAACATAAAAAAAAGAAGTATAAACTTCTTATTTGGTACCGAAAATACGATCTCCGGCATCCCCTAAACCGGGAACAATATAACCATTTTCATTCAAACATTCATCAATTACAGCACAATAGATATCTACATCTGGATATTCTATCTGTAATTTAGTTATACCTTCCGGAGCAGCAATAATACATAAGAATTTTATTTTCTTTACGCCTTCTTCTTTTAATAATTTGATAGATTCGGCTGCTGACCCTCCGGTTGCCAGCATCGGATCAAGAAGAATTACTTCACGATTTTTAATATCTTTAGGTACTTTATAGTAATATTTTACCGGTTCTAAAGTTTCTTCATTACGATATAATCCGATATGACCAATCTTAGCATTTGGTATAACTTTAGTTAAACCATCAATCATACCGTTTCCAGCTCTTAATATAGAGATAAAAGCATATTTATTTTCATCTAGTAAATATCCTTTGGTTTTACAAATAGGTGTTTCAATAGTACATTCTTCAAGCTTTACATCTTTCATGGCTTCATAACATAAAAGTGTAGCTATTTCATTAATAAGCTCTCTGAATTCTTTAGTGCCGGTTTTTTTATTTCTTAAAATGCTTAACTTATGTTTTATTAATGCATTATTTTTTTCAAGACTATAAGTCATATTTATTAACTGTCCTTTCTTTTGGTAAACCTCTATTTAAAAGTACACCGATTATGGCTACTAAACTCATTCCCGAAATACTAAAAGATATGTTTTTAGTAACAATTGATAAAGCTGCTCCTCCCAAACCTAAAATTAACAAAGCTGCGGTTTTTGGTTTGTCATGAACATCAAGAATTAATTTGTTTTTCATTTTTTCCTCCTTCTAATTTGTGATGGACATACAAAAAACACTAATTGCTTAGTGTTTTAAGTTTAAAAATAAAATTAGTAACAACGATATTTAGAAATAGTTTCACGCTCTCTACTACCATCATTTCTACCACCTTAAATATCTTAACATAACAAGAAAATTTAATCAACCAAATTGAAAGAAATTTTACCACTAAATATACCTTTATTATCAATACTTTTATTTTCTTCGGTTTCTTCCAACCAAACTTTTAATTCATACTCCTGAACACTGTTTGATTCAATAATTAATCCGGAAGCTAAATTAATACTATCACTGTAAGTATCAAAATTTCCTTCATTAATAACCGCATCATCTTTAGTTAATTGCCATTTGAACTCCGGAACCTGTAGTTTAGAACTTAAGGTTAATTCACATAAAGATAAATCATAGGTAAGATTATGTTTATTATTACCGGTTTTAATTTTAAATGTTTTCTTTTTAGCCTCTTGATCTATAGCATCAGTATTAGTACAACCTATATTAGTACTATTAATATAATCATTATTATCGGTAATTAAATTAATATATGAAGTATTTTCCAAATGGAAGATCATTTCTTTTTCTCTTATACCATTATCGGTAAAAAAGGCATATGAAATTACTATGACAAGTGGAATTAAAATTGCCATAAACTTTAAAAAACTACATTTAGATTTTTCTATATTTAAATCATTCATAGCCTAGTACATAATATTGTTTTCAACTGCCCAAGGAATAAAATGATCCTTGATGGCAGTAGCTAGTATTGAATCATCTTCACCTAAAGTATACCACCTATATTCCAAAATTTCATCATTTGGTAATAATTCTACATCAATTTCTTTTTTGGCAAGCATCATATGCATTTCAATATTTAAATTGGGATCCGATAATGCCGGTTCTCTAAAACACAGGATTTCTTCTAATTCATCTTCACTTATTTGGAAACCATTAGCAATTTCTTCACTAATTTCTCTTACGGCTGCTTCCTTATAAGTTTCACCAAGCTCTACTCCCCCACCAACTAATGTAAATTTTCCTTTTTTTGAACTTCTTTGTGACATACTGATTAATAATTTTCCATCTTTAACAAAGGCTGTTCCTACAACCGGAATATACTGCTTTTCCATACTACCTCACTTATGATATGTTTCATTATTTAGTATTTTAAAACTGCGATAAATTTGTTCTAAAAGGTTAGCTCTAAATAAACCATGTGGAAAAGTCATTTTTCCAAAAGAAATTCGTTTATCACATTTTGTTATTACTTCACTGGTTAATCCTTCTGATCCACCAATAATAAAATTAATATTGGCTTTAGTCATTAAAGTTTGTTCGATAAACTTAGCAAACTTTGGAGAATCTAATTCTTCTCCATGAATATCTAAAGCAACATTATAATTATTTTCTATTTTTTTAATAATCTTTTCTGCTTCTAATTTAGGATTACTATCAGGTATTAATACAATTTCCAGTTTATGATATTTGTTAATTCTTTTAAAATAATCTTCTATCATATTAACTAAATATTGTTCTTTAATTTTACCTACTACTATTAATCTTATCATATTTTTGTCCTTTCGGTTATTTCAAACTGATTAGCAATGACAATATTTGTAAACTCAATATTTTCTTGTGAAAAATATTCTTTAATACTATCTAAAGCCATATCTGGAGTATTGTTTTCTTCACTAAGATGAGCCAAAATAATCTTTTTGGTATTAGGCCCAATTAACTTACTTAAATAATAAGAAGCTGATTGATTGGAAAGATGTCCGACATCACTTAATACTCTTTGTTTTAACCATTTAGGATATCTTCCATGTAAAAGCATTTCTATATCATGATTACTTTCAAAAATATAAAGATCTTTATTATATAATTTATCAAAGTATTTTTTATTTAAATACCCAGTATCAGTTATTATTACTACAGAAGTATTATCTTCACTAATAATATAACCCCTACTGTCAATTGCATCATGACTAGTAGGGATTGATTCTATTTTTAAATTATCTATTTCTAAATCATTTTCTAAAAATAATACTTGGTCATATTCATTTAAAATAGATAAATCTTTTAACATTTTTTTCGTAACAATAACTGTAGGATGTATTGTTTTAATTAAAACCGGTAAAGAACTAATATGGTCAGAATGGGTATGAGTAATAATAATATAATCAATATCTTTAAGTAATACTTCTATTTCTCTTAGTTTAGTTTCTAAGTATTTCATATTCATACCGGCATCAACTAAAATTAATTTATTCTTAGTTTTAATTAAAGTCGAATTACCCTTTGATCCACTGGCTAGTACTGTTACTTCCATATCCTCACCTAGCAGTTATAGAATTTCTTACATGGATCAACTATGGATCCAAGTGTATTTCTAATTTCAAAATGTAAGTGAGTTCCAGTAGATTTACCTGAGCTACCCATATAACCGATTATTTGGCCACGGTTAACTCTATCTCCTACTTTTGCTTTGACATCTCGGGTTAAGTGAGCATATATGATTGCATATAATCCATCGGAAGTTTGAACGGTAACTTTGTTACCATATCCACCACCACAATTGTCGCTTAGACCAGAACTAGGTGAAGCACATCCGGTGGTAACATCAATGACAACTCCGTCAGTAGCAGAATAAATAGGTGAACCAGATCCGGCTCCAGAAATATCAAGTCCTTTATGATAACCTCCCCATCTTGGTGAAACATAACTGGTAATAATACAAGGGTTAACTGTTGGCCACATCCAGGCACTATCAGCACTTGTATAATATTCAAAACCATATCCACTATTACTTCTGATACCACGGGAAATTATTTTATTAATTACCGGTTTAATTTCAACGGATAAAGCATGATTAATAACTAAGTTATTTATTTCCCCATTTTTATATAATACTTTTTCGGTAACTCTGGTTATACCGTCTGCACCTTCTTGAATTACTTTTTGGGTACCATAATAAGCTGTTTCATCTTCAATATATTCTGTTTTAAAACGATAAACCAAATCTTCAACAACGTGCATTTCGGCAACAACGGTAACTAAAGGTTTAATTAAACCAATATTAACGATTTGGCCTGGATTTAATATAATATTTTCACTGGTAAACTGAGGATTAACTATTAAGAATTCCTCAACAGATAAATTATTATTATGAGCTACAGTCTTTATATCATCCCCTTGTTTAATTTCATAAGTATCTTGTTTATCTAAAGTTCCAAAGAGTAAATATTTACTTATATCATTGGCACTGGTAAATATCTCAGAATCAACACTTATTAAGTTTTCTTTAATAGTTACTTTTTCTTCCCAATAAATAGTTTCAATATTAGAACCTACATCAATTATTTTCGGTTGACTGTCGGTAGTGTATAGTTCAAATTCTTTTGAACCGACAAATGCTCTGATTACATCTTTAAAAGCTTCTTCAAAATCTTCTTTTTTTAATACATTAATATAAATATTTTCTTTATTCTGACTTTCATCTTCACTGTCGGGATAATCAATTACTATCGTATAACCATTAATAGTAAATGGTTGTTTATCCTCAATTATTTCATATATTTCTTCGGAAGAAATTGCCACATCATTATAAGTATATGTTTCTTTAATTTCCAAACCTCTTGGGGGATATACTTTATCAACATGATATTTTTCCTTTATTTGTTTTTGTTTTAAATCAATCAAATCAAGTAATTCTTTATCTGAATTAATATATCCAACCGTTTCACCATTTAAGTAAACTCGATAAACAAGGTTTGGTGTTCCTTCTCCTTTGGCATTAATACCCACGAAAAAAACAAATATTCCAATAATAATTGAAAGAAAGAATCCTAGAATATTATTTTTTATTCTCATTATTTTTCCTCACTTGATTTTAAATAGTTTCTGAAATTACTCATACTTCTTTCAAATAGTAACTCTACTGTTCCGGTACTACCATTACGATGTTTACCGATAATAAGTTCAGTTATTGAAGTATTGTTACTTTCTTGAGCAGTTTTATTATAATAATCATCACGATATAAGAACATAACTATGTCGGCGTCTTGTTCAATTGATCCTGATTCTCTTAAGTCACTCATTAAAGGTCTTTTATTTTCTCTTAGTTCAACACTACGAGATAATTGAGCTAGAGCTATAACTGGAACTTTTAATTCCATAGCCATAGTTTTTAATGATCTTGATATTTCAGATACTTCTTGTTGACGATTTCCGGCATATCTGCTACTTCCCTCAATTAATTGTAAGTAGTCGATGATAACCATAGAAAGTCCTTTATCACTGGTAGCTAACCTTCTACATTTAGCTCTTATTTCGGAAACAGTCATACCGGACGCATCTTCAATATAGATTTCGGTTTCACCTAATTGACTCATTGCTTCGTTAACTTTTTTCCAGTCACTATGTTCCAGTCTTCCAGTTTTAAGTTTATTCATATCAATTGAACCAGCTGCTGCAATCATACGTAAAGCCAGTTGTTCGGCACTCATTTCCATATTGAAAATAGCTACCGGTTTTTTAGTATTTAATGCTGCATTAACTGCTAGATTTAAACCAAAAGCAGTTTTACCCATGGCCGGTCTTGCGGCAACAATAACGAGTTCATTTTCATGAAATCCACTCGTTATTTTATCTAAATCATAAAATCCACTTGGTACTCCGGTAATATCAGCTTGATTTTTAGCCAGTCTTTCCAAATGTTCTTGGGTATTTCTGATAACTTCCCCGATAGTTTTGAATTCCCCGGCTTTGCGAGCTTTAGTTACGGCAAAGATTTTCTTTTCCGCATCATCAATTATTTCATTAGTGTTTTCTTCTTCGTTATAAGCATTATGACAAATTAAATTAGTTACTTCAATAAGTTTTCTTCTTAATGCTTTTTCTCTTACAATATCAATATAATAATCAACATTAGCAGCAGTTATTACCGAATCAATTACTTCGCTTAAATATTCTATTCCGCCAATACTATTAATACTACCTTTTTTTTCTATTTCATTTTTTACTGTTGCTGAATCAAGAGGTATTTTACTTTCATGTAGTTCGTAAATTGCTTCAAAGATACGACGATTAGCCTCACTTAAAAACATGTCCGGAGTAAGTTCTTCACAGACTTTATCTAAAGCATAGCCAGTTAGAAAAGCACTTCCTAATACGGCCATTTCGGCTTCTTTATTTTGGGGCAATTTACGTTCAATCATTTTTTACACCTCTTCAACTACGACGGTTGCTTTGGCAACCACTTTTTTATGTAAATTTATTTCTACGATATGGGTTCCCAAAGAATCAATGGTATGAGTTATATTAATTAGTTTTTTATCTATTTTAATATCTTTTTTAGCAAACTCTTGTGCTATTTGTTTACTAGACACAGAACCAAAAAGTTTACCTTCCTTACCGGTTTTTAGTTTAAAGGTAAGTTTAGTTTTTTCGATTTTTTCTTTTTCAATATTTGCTGCTTTAATTAGTTCTTGTTCTTTTTCTTCTCTTTCTTGGAGTTCTTTATCAAGATGATTGTTACTACCTGCTGTATATTTAATAGCTAGGCCTTTCTTAAACAGAAAGTTTTGAGCATAGCCATCACTTACTTCGACTATTTCATCTTTTTTGCCAACATTTTTAACATTTTGGAGTAAGATTACTTTCATAAAACATACCTCCCAGGTACAATTATTATATCAAAGTATCAAAAAAAAAGATACTTTTTACTGTATCTTATTAGTTATCTAAATACATAATATTGATATCAACAGGTCCATTTATACCTGGTATTTTTCCGTTATTGGATAATTGCCACATTAAGTATTTACCTTCATAATTGGATTTACTTGTATAATGGGCTAGCCATACCGGATAATCATAACGATTTTGCCAGAAATTTTCTAAATATGTTTTACTACTATAAAGCATCCCTTGATACCCATGATCTATAGCTGTTTTAATAAAAGCGTCAGCCATTTCATTTAAGGTATATAAACTTAATTTATATTCCCGAAACTTAGAAAAATCTTCCCAATCAAAGGCTATCGGTAATTCTAAAGACTCACCATTTAATTCATTGATTACCCATAAAGCCCCATTTTTAGCTTCTCCTTTATTGGAAGATAAAATATAAAGATATACTCCTACTTGTAAACCCGCTGCTTTAGCTTTCTCTAGGTTTTCTTTAAAATAACTATCAAGTTTTAATTCACCGGTGCTTTTACTCTGAAAACCTAATCTAATCATAACGAAGGAAGCTCCAGCATTTTTCACATCATTAAAATCGATAGATTCTTGCCAACTTGATACATCTATTCCAAACTTTATATTATCATTTTGATTTTCTTCAATAACTTTAGAAAATTCTAAAGGTTCTTTGGAGGATGGATTGCTTTGGGGTAGTTTATCAACGACATTAACAATTAATTTTCTTATTGTTTCATTACCACTTTGATCAGTTATTTTCATTTGAATATCATATTTACCGATATTTGTTGAATCAAATTCTCCGATAATTTCACACTTAGGATCAGTATCATAATTATCACCATATATTATTGAATCGCAAAAATGCGGACTAGTATTTTGCTTAATAGTTTGAGTTGTTCCGGCATAAACAAAAGGATTTACTTTATCAACAACATCTACGGTAAATTCTTCAGTATAATTCTTTTCATTATATTTATATTTAATTTTAAATTTTTGAGTACCAATTTTATCAGGGAAGATTTTATAGTTTTCATTAATAATTTGAACATTACTATTTTCAATTAAATCTAAGAACATAATATCTTCATATACATTTATTTCATTTAAAAAAGACAGAATTACATCATCAGGTATTTCTTTTTGACAACCACCTAATAAAAAAATAAAATAAATCATTAATATCTTTAATAACTTCATAGTAATATTATAGCAAAAAAAAAGATATAAATTATATCTTTTATTTAACAAATGGAATAAGTGCCATAAAGCGTGCTCTTTTAATTTGCATAGCAATATATCTTTGATGTTTAGCACAAGCTCCAGATGCACGTCTTGGAACTATTTTTCCTTTTTCATTGATATATTTGCTTACAATTGCAGCATCTTTATAATCAACGCTTTTTCCAGCGCACATTTGACATATTCTCTTCTTTTTACGATGAAATTCAGCCATTATAATCCTCCTTTAAAACGGTAAATCGTCGTCACTCAAAACAACTTCAGATCCGAAATCCTTAAATGGATCTTCGCTGATATCAGAAGTTTCTATCGGACTTTGTTCTATATTATAATCTGGTGCTCCATCAGGACCCATACCACTATTATCACTTTTACCACTTAAGAAAGTAATAGTATCAGCTACAACTTCGGTAACGTATCTTTTTGTTCCATCTTGAGCATCATAACTTCTAGTTTGTATTCTTCCAGTTACTCCGACTTGAGTACCTTTTTTACAATATTTAGCACAGTTTTCAGCTTGTTTATTCCATAATACTACAGAAATAAAATCAGCTTCTCTTTCTCCTGCTTGGTTTGTAAAACGTCTATTAACTGCGACAGTGATAGTCGTAGTTGTATTGCCACTGGCAATTGTTCTAAGTTCAGGGTCTTTGGTAAGTCTACCAACTAAACTAACGTTATTCATATTTTACTCCTCATCTAATCTTATAATTAAATGTCTAATGATATTTTCATTAAGTCCTGCTTTACGATCAAATTCAGCAATTGCTTCAGGATTTGCTTCGCAATTAAAAACAAAATAAAAACCACTAACTTCTTTTTTTATCGGATAAGCAAGTTCTTTACGTCCCATTTCTTTTTCATCAATAATCTTACCTTTCATTTTAGTAATAATTGATTTTAAAGAACTTACAACTTCTTTAACTTCTTCTTCTGCAGTAGTAGTTTTTACAATAAGCATTATTTCATATTTGTTCATTTTTTTCTTCCCTCCTTTTGGTCTAAACGGCCTGATTTAAAATCAAGCAAGGAGCCATAAAAGCTCTGCAGGTATTATAGCATACCACTTAATTATATGCAAATAAAATAATTAGACATTAAAGCGGAAATAACAGATATCTCCGTCTTTCATCAAATAGTCTTTTCCTTCTAAACGAACTTTCCCCGCTTCTTTAACTTTAATTTCAGATCCATATTCTTTAAAGTCATCAAATGACATGACTTCTGCTTTAATAAAACCTCTTTCAAAATCAGTATGAATTATTCCCGCACATTGTGGAGCTTTCATTCCTTTTTGGAAAGTCCAAGCACGACATTCATCTTTACCAACGGTAAAGAAAGTAGCTAAACCCAGTAAATCATAGGTAGCATATATTAGTTTATCTAATCCACTGTTAGCTATACCTAAATCAGTTAAAAATTGTTTCTTATCATCATCACTTAGTTCGGCAAGTTCACTTTCTATTTTTGCACTCATAACAATAACTGAAGCATTTTCTTTTTCAGCATATTCAGAAACTGATTTAGTATATTCATTATATCCGATTACCGCATCTTCTTCATTAACATTAGCCATATAGATAATCGGTTTTAAAGTAATAAAAGCAAAATTTTTTAAAAGTATTTTCTCATCGTTAGTAAGTTCCATTCTTCTAAGAGGATTATTTTTAAGTAAATTATCTTCACATTTTTTTAATAATTCATATTCCATTACTTCTTTCGGATCTTTTGACATACTAGCTTTTTTAGCAATCTTTTCTAAACGATTTTGAATTATTTCTAGATCAGCCATAATCAGTTCAGTATTGATAATTTCAATATCTCTGATTGGGTCAGTATTTCCTACAACATGGATAATATCATTATCATCAAAACATCTAACTACTTCAACAATCGCATCTACTTCTCTAATATGGGATAAAAACTTATTACCTAAGCCTTCTCCTTCAGAGGCACCCTTAACTAATCCAGCAATATCTGTAAATTCATAAGTAGTGGGAATAGTTCTTTCCGGAAGATATATATTTTCTAAAAATTCTAATCTGGCATCAGGTACGGTTACTACACCTACATTAGGATCAATGGTTGCAAAAGGATAATTAGCAGCTAAAATATTTTTCTTTGTAATCGCATTAAATAAAGTACTTTTACCAACATTCGGTAAACCAACAATTCCGGCTTTTAACATAGTATCACTTTCTTTCAATCGGTAGTATAACACATAATAAAAAGGCTTACTAGCCTTTTTAACTTGCTTTTTGAGTAAGATTAACTGTTACAGATTTTCTTTTAGTTCCTCTGATATACTCAATTTTTACTTTGTCACCAACATTATATTTATACAAATAATATTTTAATTTAGCTGAAGTAGAAACATCGTAGTTACCGAATTTAACAATAACGTCACCTTTTTCTAACCCTGCTTCAGCTGCCGGACTTCCGGCTTGAACGTAAGCTACAACTGCTCCGCCACTAATAGATGAATCAATGGCAATACCATATTGATATTGTAAAGTTTCTGTTTCAGTAACATTTAGTGTCCCTACTCCTAAAACCGGTCTTACAATTTCTTTATTTTCTGCTAATTGATCTGCATAATTAACCGCATCTTCGATCGGAATAGCAAAGCCCATTCCTTCTACACCGCTACTAACCAGTTTCATATTTGTTACACCAATTACTTCTCCATTTGAGTTAGCAATCGGTCCACCACTGTTACCTGAGTTAATAGCAGCATCTGTTTGAAGAACGCTCATAACCCAGTTAGCTACCCCACTATTACCGGTACTAACTTCAACTAAACGCTCTTTACCACTTAAGATGCCTCTTGTTACGGTCCAGGAATATTCTGAGTCAAGAGGAGCACCGATTGTAAATAACGTATCTCCTAAACGAGCTTTTTCACTGCTACCTAATTTTGCTACAGAAGTAATTTTATCTTTATCTATTGAAAGTACAGCAATATCGGCATATACATCTTGACCGACTAATTTAACTTCATAAGATTTGTGATTAGTAAACATTACTTCTACTTTAGTCGCATTTGTTACAACATGGGCATTGGTAATAATATAAGCTTTATTACCTTCCGTTTTGTAAACAAATCCAGTTCCACTACTGACTAATTTATCATTTTTAAATGATTCTACAACAACTACAGCATCATATAACTTTTCTACAGCTTCAGCTATTCCATTATCCACAATCGTAGTTTCTTTTTCTACTTTATTGATAACTGTCTTAGAAAACCAACCCCATTTATAATTACCATAATAAGCTCCTGCTCCACCTAGAATTATACTGGCGCAGGCAACAATTAAAAGCACTAAAATATTCTTACTTTTTTTCATTAATATCACTCCTTATATATTTAGTAATTCTTTAAAATTAGTGGGAATACCCATGACATCTAAAACTTTTCCTATCTGAATAGTTTTCAATTTTCCGGCTAAGATATTTATTTCATAACTCATTTCATTTACTAATAGTCTAAATTCATCTTCTCTTAATAATTGTTTTAAAATAATTATTAAGGAAAAGAAGTCATTTTTTCCATAAATATAATCACCATCCATCAAAGGAATATTTAATACATAATGATATTTGGTATCTCCTATAGATCTTTGTGTCCTATGATTATATAGGATATCCTCATGAGCACACAAATTACGGAAGTTAGCCAGTATCGGCATATAATCACTTAAATTTTCAACACTTAAATTATATATTTTGGCAATAGCTTCTTGATCTTCTCTTTTCATAATTAAGAATAATTCACTGATTATACCAAAAGACAAAACTTTAACAACAACCCACATCGGTATATATCCATAATTATTAATATAGTGACTGGTTGCTGAGTGCTGTCCTCCATTTACTCTAATTTGTCTTTTCATTTTTTTAAGTAAGTCATTAACTTGGCGAGATCTTTCCGAATTAGTCGTAAAATTTGATGCTCTTAAATAATCTGATTCTCGATACCCATACTTTTTTGATAATTGATAGGAAAAAATACTTTTCATATTGTTTTCTACTATCAATAAATTTTTAAAAATAATATTCCTTATTTGTCTATCAAAATTAAACACCGCATATAATTCTCGAAAAGTAGTTCCCTTAATAAAACTTCTATCCCTGGGACTTTTCAAAAATAAATGACGATAGCCACTGACAAAAAAATAATTTTCTCTGATCAGTATGTCTTTGGCAAAATCAACATCATCAAAAATCATGCCTTTATTTTGAAGTATATGAATTTGCTCGTCAATTGTTTTAAATACCTTAACTGCCATGGCCTCACCTATTCTAAAATTATAGCACAAAATTTCTAAAAAAACACTGTTTTATGAGTAGGCATTTAAAAAAATCAATTATAGTATTTGATAATTGCTGAGGTAATTATTTGAGCAAATTTTTCTTGATATTCATCACTTTGTAAATTTTTTCTTTCCTGAGGATTAGATAAAAATCCACATTCAATTAAGGCACCTTTAACATTTAATTTTGGATACATATAATTGGTATTAATGTTTATTTTTATAACTCTTTTAGTATTTAAATTTTTATTTAATTCTTCTTGAATAAACTGAGCTATTATTTTATTTTCTTCAAAGTTATTTACATAAAACACTTGTGGTCCATAATATTTAGCATTACCATAATAATTAAGATGAATACTTAAATACAGATCAGCACCACTATTATTTATTAATTTGATTCGATTATCAAAGTCACTTTTTTTACGATACAAAGCATTTGGTCTTGATAAATCATAATCTTCTTCTCTGGTCATGATAACTGCTGCTCCGTTTTTCTCTAGTTCATTTCTTAATTTTAAACTGATAGATAGATTTATTTCATCTTCATAAACAAGTTTATAACTTGCTCCATTATCAACTCCACCGTGTCCGGGATCAATAATAATTATTTTACCAATTAGGGGATAAGTTAAATTGTTGGCATCCACTTTAAAAACTGTTAAAATTAAAAACCAAACTGAAATAAAGGTAAATATAAAAACTTTTTTCATATTAAAATATATTCTGTATAATAAAAAAATAAACTATAAGTTTATTTTTTACTAGCTTTAAATTTAGCTATTTTTTCATATAATTCTTTGCGACCGTTTAAAATATAAGACATTGGCTCATTACATGCATAGGTAACTAAGCAATCAGCAAGAAGTCCTGAACAGTCTACTCTTTTAAGCCAAGGCTTTTTCAAAGCTTCTTCCGAGACATCTGTAAAATTAGAACAATATACTCCGGTTAATAATCCTTCTTCATAAGCATTATCAAATTGGTTGAGACCTTCTGTAAATAAAGCAAAAGTTGCCATTACCCATATTTTAGAAGGATTTTTATTTTTAATCTTTTTAAGAATATCAATAATACTTCCTCCACTGGAGATCATATCATCTATAATTAAATACTGTCCATTATCGATATCTTTACCTAAATAAACATGTTCGGCAATCGGATTTTTACCATTTTCATCTACTTTAGAATAATCTCTTCTTTTATAGAACATTCCGATATCACAGCCTAGCATTCCGGAATAGAATCTCGTTCTACCCATTGCTCCTTCGTCAGGTGATATGACAAGTAATTTATCATAATCAATATCTTCATTTTGAACAAAACTAGAAAGCATTGGATCAGTAGGAATAATATTATCAAAAGGGATTAAAGGAATTGCTTGTCTTACTTCAACATTATGAGCATCAAACGTAGTTATACATTTTACTCCCATATCTTGTAATTCTTGAAGAGCAAAAGCACAATCTAAAGATTCTCTGCCATTTCTTTTATGTTGCCTACTGGAATATAAAATAGTTTCGATAACAGTTATTTCTATCGCATTACCACAGGCTGCTGAAATAACTCTTTTTAAATCTTGAAAGTGTTCATCAGGCATTTTAGTATGCATTTTTCCATAAGCTTTATATTTAATACTATGATTACAGACATCGGTAATTATAAAGAATCTTTTACTTCGGACTGAATTAATTAACTTAGCTTTACCTTCACCATTGCCGAATCTGGTCAGTTCTACATTAATAAAACTTTCTTCGGTAAAACCATGTTCTTCAGTTAATCTTTTCTTAACCGATTTACCTAATTCTTCAACCGTATCCATAAATAAAATTCGGACATCATCACGAAATTTTTTAGGAACTTTCATACCCACACCTACACTATTCATCTATATTATAACTCCCAAACTTTTTTTATCAAGAGCTTCTAGCTATATTACGATTTTTGTTGATAATTTCATAACTATCCGTAATAGATATAAAGGCTTTAGGATCTATTTTTAAAATACCTTCTTTTAAAATATAATAATTTTTAGTATCCATAACCGTCATTAATATTTTAGCTTTATGTTTACTGTAACCACCTTTTACTGTAAATTCAGTTAGATCATTTTTTAATTCATCCATAATATATTTTTTTACTTCTTCTTCCTTAGTAGTAATGATAAAGAAATTTTTACTAGAACTTATTCCTACTTTTGATTTTGTCGTCATATATCTTACTACTACAATAACTATGATGGTATAAACCATACTTTCAAAGCCATAAAATACTAATGTTAAAAGAACAACTATTCCTTCTAAAAAATAAGAAATTAAATGACTACGATAGACAGCAACACTGTTGACAATATCTTGAATAATATCTAATCCTCCAACATTTTTGCCTTCTTTATAAATAATTCCATAGCCTAGACCGGTAATAAAACTTCCTGCTATAACTGCAATAATCTTTTCACTTTCTAAGATTAAGTAATTATCAAAATAAGTTTCTAAACAAATAAACAAAGGAATCAACATTCCAGGCCAAACATATTCTTTAGATTTAAAGCCACCTAAAGTGCATAAACTGATAATTATTAAAAATAAGTTTACGATACTTAAAAATAACGCAGGATCATAACTGGTTTTAAGATTTAATAAAGTAGCAAATCCAAAAATACCATTAGGTACAATATCATAAGGAAGAAAAAAGATATTATAAGATAATGCTATTAATAAGCAACCAATAATTATTTTAATTATTTTTTTCATTACTACCAACTACCCTTAAATATTCTTTCATAAATGGAAATATATTTCCATCAAGTACACCATCAGTATCCGAAGTTTCATAACCGGTACGGACGTCTTTTACTAACCGATATGGTTCTAAAGTATAATTACGAATTTGACTACCAAAATTAATATTTTGGTTTCCTTTTAAACTACTTAATTCACTATTGTGTTTTTCTTCATTGATTTGTTCTAATTTACCCATAAGAATTTTCATTGCAATATCTTTGTTTTTAATTTGGCTTCTTTCATTTTGACATGTTACTACTATTCCCGTTGGTAAATGAGTTATTCTTACGGCCGAATCAGTAGTATTGACGCCTTGTCCACCTTTACCACTACTACGATAAACATCTACTCTAATATCTTCCGGTTTAATAACAACATCTCCAGCATCTTCAATCTCAGGAATAATTGATACTGCCGCAAATGATGTATGTCTTCTTGCTCCTGAATCAAATGGACTGATGCGTACTAAACGATGAACACCTTGCTCACCTTTAAAATATCCATATGGATTTTTACCAGAAATTTTAATAATAGCGCTTTTTATGCCAGCTTCTTCACCATCTTGAATATGGATTTCTTCATAAGAATAATTACTTTTATTACAAAATTGTTCATACATTCTAAGTAACATTCCGGCCCAGTCACAAGCTTCTGTTCCACCTGCTCCAGGATGAATTTCTAGATAACAATCATTCTCATCATATTTTCCATTTAAAAGAGTAGTTAGTTCTAAATTTTCAACTCTTTCATTAATATTTTTAATATTTTGTTCTATTTCATTAACTATATCAGGTTCATTACTGATAGTTAGTAATTCTTGATATTCAGATAAATCATTTTTAATATTTTCATAATTTTCTATTTCTTTTTTTAAACCGGTTAATTCTGAATTTATTTTATTTCCCTCAATGGGATTGTTCCATATATTGGGATCATTTAATTTTTCTTCCAGTTCTTTGATTTTATTTTTTTTACTTTCCGGGTCAAAGAGACCTCCCAATAAAATCTACTCTTTGGATATATTCATCTAATTTAGTTAAAAGTTCTTCTACTGGCATTTTTCATGCACCTCTCAATTTTATTATAACATAAAAAATAGAAAATAAGCTCCTATTTTCTATTAATATTAATATAAGAAGTTAGCCATTTGGAAAATTCTTCAGATGATTCATAATATATCAAATTATCATCACGATCTGATTTTAAGTAATCAACAATTTTTCCTTTTTTAAAGACAACTATTGTTGGAAAATACTTGATATCATCAATTTCTGTTTGACTTACTAATTCTGAATCTAAGGTATGGATTACAATATTATTTCTTTCGGCAAACTCTTTAATAATACTGTTAAATTTTGTACTACATACACAATTACCATATATATATAGCACAAATGATTCTTTTTCTTTAATGAAATTATTTAAAGTAACCTGATTTATATTTGATAATTCTCCAAAGCCATAATATTTACTTTCCAGATAAAATGTTTTAGGTTTATTTAAAATTATTATTAAACATATACCTATAAATATTATTATCAGTATTTTTTTCATTGTTCTAATTTATGTAAAGTTTTAAAGTTAATATCATGGTAAGGTATTTTCCAAAAATCATATACTATCTTATTATTTCTGGTGGTTTTTACTTTTACATTATTATTTCCTTCATATGACCAATATGCACCTACATTATATATTTTAGTTTCATCCCAGCCTAAAGTTATCAACATATTCTTGGTCAGTCCGGCATAACCGCCGCCACCACACATTAAGAAAATTATTTTATCTTTAGGAAAGAAATATTCCAGTACTTCATATGATTCTTCATAATTAGGAATATACTCTCCATCAGAAGTCAAAGTATATAATGTTTCTCCATTATATGATTTTCCAACTTCTTCAGGTAAACCACTTATGGTACATAAATAAGGAAAAGGTAATACTTCAAAGCCATTTACAAAACCTGATAAATAAGAATCTCCACCGATATTTTCATATTCAGCGTCATCTTTTAACATTCTCATATCATAATATAAAGCATCTTCTATATTTAAATAATTATCTATGGTTGCTTCGTTGATATTAGCATCAATTCCTAGCTGCCCTCTTAATCCTTCTGAAACTTGGGGAAGAGGAAAAGCTTCTTTGTTAGTACAGCCTCCTACTAATAATAAACTTAAAATTAAAAATAATATTTTTTTCATAATACTCCTTTCACTAGCATTCTAACTAATAAATTTAGAAAAAACGATAACGTGAAAGTTGAAAAAACTCAACTATTGGTTGAGCAATTTTCTTTTAAAGTTAAAGGTACTTTGTAAGTAGTTATTTTATTATTTTTATCAGTAGCATTTATTTCCAAATATAAATTATTTTTAAATTCTTTACATATTTGATAATAATTGTCTATGGTAATATTAATGTTTTCCAGAAATTTTTCAAGTGAAACATTTTGATTATTTTTATAATCACAAGTACTTATTCTTTTGATAATATTGTTATTAGTTTCATATAAATTACATTCAATGTTTTGATAAATCTCTAAATTATCTCCACCACAATATTCTATTGTATCAATATAAATGGCAGATTTTTTATTACTATAAGATATGATCCCGGAAATTTTGAAATTATTACATTCCGTAGTAATTGTTTTAAATTTAAAATCTTCATTATCAATATTAATAATTAAATATATTAATCCGCTTATCAATATCATTATAATGACTATAGATATATTTAATCTCTTATTAGTATTATATTTTCCTTCCAGAATGTCATCCAAACTAATATTAAAATCTTTACTGATTTGTTTTAATAACATCATATCAGGTAAGTTTTTACCATTTTCCCATTTACTTACTGCTTGATAAGTTACATTATATTTATCAGCTAATTCTTTTTGAGTTAAATTATGTTTTTTTCGGATTTCTTTAATTAATTTACTAACCTTTTTTGCATTCATAATTTCAACCTCTCAATCATTATATCATAAGATTCATTTCAATTAAAAAGTAGATTATTCATCTGCTTCTTCTAAATATATTTTTAGTTCAAATCCTCCGCGTTTTTCTCTTTTTTTATTTGCTAAATCAATAATATCATCTAAAGTGTTTTTTTCAAGTTCTGCTAGAGATTTTACAACTTCTAAAACATCAGCAAGTTCTTCCAACCGTTTTTCCCCATCCGCTGAATTTAATACTTCATTTATTTCTTCAGTCAGTTTAATTTCTAGTTCTTTTTTGTATTCAATGTCATTAAGAATTTTGGTTTTGGGAATACCATTGTTATTTTTAATAATTTCCGGTATCTTTATCTCTTACCAATTTATTATATGTTTTGATCAAGTTTATCATCTCCTATAATTCAATTTTATTAAAGATCATATAATTTTGTTTCAAAATCTTTAACATAATATTTATTATTTTTCTTACCTTTTGTTATTATATTATGGCCTTCTTCTTCTAGTAATTTTTTTTGTAATTCTATGCCTCCCGGATATTTTTCATTTAACTCTCCATTCGATTTTAATGTGCGCCAAAAAGGAGTTTTATCATAATCTCTTTCTTCACTTGCTTGAGCCGAAAGACTTACAAATATACCAGAGGTATTACACCTATTCCTTACTCTACTGCTAGAAGAAGAAAAGTTGTAGTAGCAGAAAAAGCTGGTGTTAAAGAAATATGATTACATGATTTTAGACATAGTTGTGCATCTCTACTTATTAATAGTGGCGCTAACATAAGTGTTGTATCAAAATATTTAGGTCACTCTGATATTAATGAAACTCTTAATACTTATTCTTATATGTTCGATAGTGCATTAAATAGTGTTGTTGATGTAATGAATGAACTGAAGACGAAATAATGGGCAGAAATGCCTTTTTTTGTGCCTTAATGGTTCTAAAAATGGTTTTAGGTGTAATTGTGTTATATTTTTGAAAGCTTCTTAAACCCTTTTAAATGCTTGAATAAGTGCCTATTAATAAATTACAATGTCTAACTTTTTGTCCACAGCTATTCTGGAGTTAGACAAGAAAAAAAGACTATTTTTAAATAGTCAAATCTTTTTGTTCTGAATCCGTAAATTTAATTGTGCCATTGTTAATTATACCATTTTCAAAATAACCATCAAACTTTAAATTAGTATTACAATTAATATTTTCGTTTTCAAGTATTTTCTTTATTTTAGTAGCATTTACTTCAACAAGGTCATCACTATTAACATATATTTTTTCATTTTTATTTTCTTTATAATAAAAATATTCTCCATAACCATTTAATTTATAATCTTTAATACTGCCTTTATATATTACACCACCATTTATGAATGGATTACCGAAAGTATAAAAAACCGGTTCATATATTTGAACATAACCAGAATCATTTTTCATATAATATTCTTTTTCATATTTTTTTTCAATTTGAATATTATTTTTAAAATTGGTAATATCTAATGTATATTTGCTATATTTAACATTTTTACAATAATTGTATCCAAGTTCTTTTCTAAGTTTACAAAGTACATTTAAGAGTTGAATATTAATCATAATATCTGTATCTACCAAATTATTCATTTTTTCGATTTTATCTATTTCTATATTTAAATCAAAAATGTTTTTATAAACCCATTTAATTGAAAGTTTTGAATTATTATTACTACCTTGAATATTTTTTAAATAATTATTTAATGAGCGATCTATTTTTCTAATATACTCAATATCAGATTCTGTTAAAACATCTTTATTAAGATTATAAACATTCTTCATAAAATCATCATTAAAATCAAGTTGAAAATAATCTTCCTTATCTTTAAAAACTTTCTTCTTTATGTATAAAATAATATCATTTAAGTAATCGTATACTACACAAATTGATTCGTATCTTTTTCTTTCTTTATCCAATTTGTTTTGTTCATCTATTTTTTTAGATAAATTATAAACAAGCAAACTTATTAATGTGGTTACAATTATATTAATAAATGATAAAATATCTGTTCTATTTTCGTAATGTTGTAATAATTGAAAATGTACAGAGGCACTAATTATTCTTTTTAAAAATAATTCAACAAATAACATTAATACAAGTATTATAACTGTAATTACAATAATTACTTTTTTTCTTTTTTTCATAAAACCTCCCATGAATAAAGTTTTTTCTTCATATAATATTATACCATAATAAAATTTTCTTTTTTATAATATGGACACAAAATGGTTCTAAACATGGTTCTAGCCGATTTTTTGCAAAAAAGAAAAACTCGCGTTTTCCCTTATATTACTTGGGCTTGCGAGTTACTTACCACAACACTGTTTATATTTCTTTCCTGAGCCACATGGACATGGATCATTACGCCCGATTTTTATTGTTTTTGTTGGAGATTTTTTGATTGTTTCTTTTCCATCATTTGTATATATTGGAGTTTTCTTTTCAGGAGCAATATTTTGTCTGATTTCTACTTTCATTAAGAAGTTGGTAATATTAGAATCAATAGTATCTAACATTTGATCAAAAATTTCATAACCTTCTAAAGCATAGGCTTGAAGAGGACTAGTTTGTCCATAACCACGAAGTCCGATTCCTTCTCTTAAATGTTCCATTGAGTTAATGTGAGTTATCCATGCTTCATCAATAACTCTTAAACTGATTTGTCTTTCAAAATCATTGATAATTTCTTGAGGAACTTCCTTTAATTTAGATTCAAAATTTTCAATAAATTTATCATAAATATAATCTATTAAGCTATCAACATCTAATTTTTGGATATCTGCTACTTCTATTTTTTGATATTTTAAAAAGTTATTATTAAAATAATCAGTTATGGTTTGATAATCATCTTTAGTAAATGAATTACTTTGACCTAATTTAGATTCAATGTAATCAGCAATATAATCATTGAAAGTTAAATAAACAGATTCTTGTATATTTTCAATATCTAAAACATTGTTTCTTTTTTCATAAATAATTTTTCTTTGTTCACTGACGATATTATCATAATCAAGAAGACTTTTACGAGAATCGTAGTTATTGCCTTCAACTTTCTTTTGAGCACTTTCAATACTTTTGGTAAACATTTTAGATCTGATAGGTTGAGTTTCATCATATCCGATACTTTGTATCATAGTTTTAATACGATCTGTTCCAAATCTACGCATTAGTTCATCTTCAAAAGACACAAAAAATTGAGAATAACCAGGATCTCCTTGACGTCCTGAACGACCCCTTAATTGGTTATCAATACGACGTGATTCATGTCTTTCTGTACCGATAACACATAAACCGCCTAATTCTTTTACACCTTCACCAAGTTTGATATCTGTACCACGTCCAGCCATATTAGTAGCGATGGTAATCGCATATTTTTGACCGGCATTGGCAATAATCTCTGCTTCACGAGCATGATTTTTAGCATTTAAGACTTCGTGTTTTAGCTTTGCTTTTGTTAACAGTGATGATAGATATTCATTCTTTTCAACGGATATTGTACCTACCAGAATTGGTTGCCCTGTTTCATGTACTTCTTTAATAAATGAAACAATGGCATTATATTTACCCTTTTCGGTTGCAAAAATTAAATCAGCCATATCTTGTCTAATACATGGTTTATTGGTTGGTATTTCAATAACATACATGTTATAAATATCTCTAAATTCTTCTTCTTCAGTCTTAGCTGTACCAGTCATACCTGATATTTTGCTATACATTCTGAATAAATTTTGAAATGTTATGGTAGCCATTGTTCTGGTTTCTTCATTAATTTTAACATTTTCTTTAGCTTCAATAGCTTGATGCAAACCTTCACTGAATTGTCGACCATGCATTAGACGACCGGTAAATTGGTCAACAATAATAACCTCTCCATCTTCAACTACATAATCAACATCATTTTTCATAGCATAGTTTGCTTTTAATGCTTGGTTAATATGATGGACTAAAGCGGTATTGTTAGCATCATATAAATTATCAACTTTGAAGTAAGTTTCTAGTTTTCGACTGCCTTGTTCAGTTAACATAACAGATTTTATTTTTTCATCTATTTTAAAATCTTCATCTGCTTTTAATCTTTTGACAGCTTTATCGGCATCCATATATAGATTAGCCGAATTCATTTTACCACCGGAAATAATTAATGGTGTCCTTGCTTCATCAATTAATATAGAATCGACCTCGTCAATAATAACATAGTTTAAATCTCTTAGAACTCTGTCTTCTTTACGGGCTACCATATTATCTCTTAAATAATCAAAACCAACTTCATTATTGGTAGAATAAGTTATATCACAGTTATAAGCTTCTCTTTTTTGTTCTGGAGTAAGTTCTCTTAAGTTAACACCTACGGTTACACCCAAAAAATTATAGATAGGTCCCATCCATTCGGCATTACGAGCAGTTAAGTATTCATTTACGGTAACTACATGTACTCCTTTACCAGTTAAAGCATTTAAGTAAGCCGGTAATACTGTCGTGATTGTTTTACCTTCACCGGTTTTCATTTCGGCAATATTACCATAGTGAATAGCCATACCACCAATTAATTGAACTCGATATGGTTTTTCACCAATTTGACGATAAGCTACCTCTCTTGCTGTAGCAAAAGCCTCCACTAAAATATCATCTAAAGTTTCTCCTTTAGCCAATCTTTCTTTAAAGATAGCTGTCTTACCTGCTAATTCTTCATCACTCATTTTAGAGTATTCTTCATCTAAAGCTTCTATTTGATCAGCTAATTTTTCAAATCTTCTTAATTCTTTATATTCAGTATCAACAAGTTTTCTTAAAAAACTCATGATGCTCACCTCGCTAAAATTTATTATATCATATCTATTCTTAATATATCATCAAAAAAAGGATTAATAAATCCTTTTATAAGGTATTAATTATTCCGTACTCTCCATCTTTTCTTTTATAGATAACTGAGAAACAATCTTCGTCAACATTCTTAAAGATAAAGAAGTCATGACCTAATAATTCCATTTGTAAAATAGCTTCTTCTTCGTCCATTGGTTTGGAATCAATGGTTTTACGTTTAACTATCTTACTTTTATTTTCTTCTGCATCTTCATTTTCAAAATCAAAGATGAAATCTTTTTCTTTAGCACCTTTTTTGTATCTATCATTTAATCTGGTTTTATGTTTTCTAAACTGTCCTTCTAATTTATCGATAACCAAATCAATAGCCGCATATAAATCTGAATGACTTTCTTCAGATCTTAAAGTAAAGAGTTTAGTAGGTACGGTTACTTCAATTATTTGATTATTGTTTTTGATTCTTACCATTACTTTGGCTTCAACATTATCCGGAGAATCAAAATATTTATCTAATTTACAGATTTTTTCCTCGATGTAGTCCTTAATAGCCGGGGTAATTTTTATTTTTTCAGATAAAATTTTTAATTTCATTTTTCCATCATCTCCTATCTAAATTATAGCATAGGAGGAAGAAAAAAACTACAGAATTGTAGTCATTTTTACTTCGGTTACATCAACTGCTTGTAAGCCTTTGACAGTTTCAATTAAATTAAAATCAACGATATCGCCTTCTTTAAGAGTTTTGTAACCTTCTTTGTTAATAGCCGAGTAATGTACAAAAATATCTTCCAAATCCTCGTACTCAATAAACCCATATCCTTTTTCGTTGTTGAACCACTTCACTTTACCTCTCATGCATAACACCTTCCCTTCTAACTAAATTTTGTACAGCCTCAAGACATCACAAAAAACAGTTCTTTAAGCAAACTAAGTGGGTTTTATTTTAAGTGACATTGCCAGTATAACAACAAAATTTTAAAATTTGTGTCGAAATCGGTCTAAAAGCTTTAGAAGATGCATTAAATGAATTGTTTGTAATTATATAGTGAGAATGATATTGTTTTATCTACAAAATACGACATTTCAAACATAAAAATTATCAATAAATATATTTTGTGATACTCTTTTATTGCCGGGTGATAAAGTGAAAAGAATAGTAGTCGATTCCATTATGAACAAGATTAAAAATTTAAATAAATATGATGATATTAAACTTTCAGAAATAAGATATGGATTAGAAGCCATTTATCTAAATGTTAGTAGATTTCTCGTTTTTTTCACTATCAATACCATCTTAGACATCTTTTGGGAAAGCTTATTATTTTTCATCTTTTATGTCCCTTTAAGAAGTTTTAGTTTTGGTTTTCATGCTAAAAACAGTCTTACTTGCTGGATACTATCTAGTATTGCTTTTATCGGATTACCGTATTTATCAACAGTAATTTCTTTAAATTTTATTATAAAGATATTTGCAGTTATATTTTCTCTCATAATATATGTAATTTATAGTCCGGCAGATACACCAAAAAGACCGATTACCAGTGAAAAATATCGTACAAAATTAAAATTATATACCATGTTTTTTGTGCTTATATACAGCCTCCTAATTTTATTAATTGACAGCGATATAACAACTATTATTGCTTTGGCCTTAATACATCAAAGCATACTTATTACACCACTTATTTATAAGATTTTTAATGTTTCATATAATAATTATTTATATTGTCAATTGAATTAATAAAAGAAAGGAGTGGTTTTCATGATTGAAGCGATAGCTGCTTTAGGAAAATCAATTGGCTATTCCGCAGCTTCTTGGTTCTGGTTACTTGAAGAACCGGAATGTCCAAAATCATTAATAAAATAAGGCTATAAAGCCTTATTTTATTGCCGTAATTTGGATTTTGAATAAATCAAATATGAAAGAAGTTTTAATACTAATATCCTTATTTAGATGCTTTATATAATATAAACCCAGTCCACTTTTAGTTATCTTAGTACTATAATTTTTATTACCAATATTATCTAAGTCAATATCATTACTATAAGTATTTAATATTTCTATGATAACTTTGTTGTTATCCTCATCTAAATTAATATAAACTGCTTTAATTTTAGCATTACTGCTGGCTTCTATTGCATTATCCAAGGCAATACTAATGGCTTCGCATAAATCAATGTATAATTTGATACATTTCTGAATTTCAGAATTAATATTATTTTCTAAATAGAAATCAATATTCTTTTTCTGAGCAATACTGGATTTAAAAAATAAAATTCCTTGTAACCCCTCGGGTAATTTATCAAAAAAATTAAAATCATATTTATTAAAATTATATTTTGATACTTTTTCTTTGATTAATTGCTGAGTATTAATATCACATAAAGTACTTATAAATAAAAAATCATTTAATAAATTATGTTTTATAATTCTAAAATCATCTATGAGATTTTTATACATAATTTGATTTTCTGTTAAGTATTTATTTTTAATATTTAAAACACTGTTGTTGTGTACTTCTCTAAAATAAAAGATAATCAAAGTACTTATTAATATTATTATAATAAGACTGAAAATATAAAATCTGATATTGGGATAATCGACAGCATATACCGTATATAAGAAATAAATAATAAATAAAGAAATACAAATATAAATGGTTCTTTTTTTGGCACCTTCAAAAAAATTCAATGCTTTTTTATAGATATTTTTTATAAATGGGATTCTATGTGCAAAATAATAAATCCAAAAACAGATTAAAGAAAAGCAATCTTTTAATAAATAACTATCATTTATATCGGATATATTTAATATAGCTAAACAAACAAAAATAGATAAAATAAATTCAACAACTAAGGATGTTAATCCTATAAAAAAACTTAAAAACATATTTTCAAAGATAGAAGTATTAAATATATAATAAAAGAAAAAAGTTAAAATACAAAAAGCTACCGGAATCTTTAAATATTGGTCATTATAAAGATTATTAATAAAGATTAAAATTGAAGATAACAAAATAATGAAAAAAGTTTTATAGTTGATTATAACTTTAATATCATTAAAATAACCATAGGCATATAAAAAGACAAAATAACTAAATACGATAGTTAAAAAACCGGGGAAATTATTTATATCAGTCACGAGATATTCTCCTTAAAGTTTTTAGAACAAAGATCAACTTTTTCACCATTATCTAAAATAAAGTAGCCTTTTGACCAATTAAATATATTTACACGATCTTTATTAACAATACAGGCGCGATGAACTTGTTTAAATCTATTGTCTAATTCTTTTGATATTTCTAAAATAGATTTATTTAAAAGAAATTTATTGTTGGTAGTTTTAATGACCAATTTTCTTTCGGCAGTATCTCGGTAAATATAAGTAATATCTTTATAATAAATTTGCATATCCGTTTTATTATTACAATAATAAAATTTCCCATAATCTGCTTTTTGAGACACGATTATTTTTAAATCTTTAGCAAGACGTTCTTCAAGAGAAATAAATTTTTCAATAAAATCAAAGACTTTAAAAATATTACGATAAACTGTTTCAAACATCTTATCATGACTGGTAATAAAAATTATTTCTCCATCCCAATCATACTTACGGATTTCTTTAGCAATATCCAATCCGGAATGTAAGTGACCTAAATCAATGTCTAAAATATAAATTTTTTGAGTTGAACAATCCACGATAGCCTTATGTAAATCACAGCAGTATTTATTGTATTTTTCAATATAATATTCTTCTTCGGTTTTAAACATGGTATTATCTATCACTTTACAAATAATATTTTGAAATTCACTATTGTCATCAACTACAATAAACTTCACCATCACTACTAGACTCCCTTTTATTCAAAATTATACATTAAAAATAAAAAACATAAATATTTATTTATGTTTTTTCAGTCTTTTAGGCTTAAGTTTCGTATTTTTTATTATTTTTTGAAGAAAAAACAATCCTATGAAAATATACACTATTGGTAATGTCTTAGAAATAACTGTTTTTTCTATATTAGAATATTCTATGTTTAACATATTTATTTTTTCAAAATTTTTTTCTTCAGAATAATTTCGAAAAATATTTTGAACTTTAATAAGCCATGATTTTTCTTGTTTGGTTTTTTTGTTTTTATTGAAGATATTTTTATAATTATCGACTAATTCTTCTGCTTCCTTAGGAATTTCATATAAAGATGGAGCAAGAGGAGAGGATAGATTATTACCATTTAACTTTTCATAAATGTTTGCTATATCAAATAGTAATTGTTCTTCATTCGTTTTTGCCATAAATTCAATACCATATGGTAAATTATTTTCATCAAAACCAAGTGGTAAGGTAATAGCCGGATAATTGATTGTAGAAGAAGCATGAGCTGATAAATTTTGAGATTTAGTAGTTGCACCTCTTTTTAATAATTTATTTTTAGTAGTAGGATACATCATCACATCAATATTGTTTTCTATCATGATGTTTTCTATATATTTACGATAATCTTCTTTTAAAATATTTTTTTCTTCTAGTTTTTCTGGCGGACTATCACATGAATCAATGTAATCACCAAAATAGGTAATTTTTTCGTTAGATAAATATAAATCATTGAAACTTCTAATTGTGCCGGTAGTATTCTTAATATATTTATTAAAACTGTCACATATTAAATAACCACTTAAAGAGGATAAAAACCAGTAATCTGTTTCATAATTGTAATAATTATCTAAATAAACTATTTTAGCCTGAGATGCTTGTAACTTCTCAATAGCTTGCTGCATTAATTCTTTAATTTCTGAATATGTTTCTTTATTTTCCGGTAATTTATTTTCATCTGATCCGATTAGAAAATCTGTCGGTATACCAATGGTTATACCTTTTAAGTCTTTTTTTTGGAAAATATAATTTTTTGTATCTTGATTTATTGATTTATAATCATTTTTATCATATCCATTAATAATGTTAATAATAAGCATAGCATCATCAACAGTTTTAGTTAAAGTA
This sequence comes from Mollicutes bacterium, assembly GCA_012520055.1. Taxonomy (GTDB): domain Bacteria; phylum Bacillota_I; class Bacilli_A; order RF39; family UBA660; genus DUUS01. Next base: position 17,820 of record JAAYPA010000020.1, on the reverse strand, counting down.
CCTATGGTATCTCTTTCCGGATCATAAGGCAGCACTCCCGTGCGACTAATTAGACCAACAGTTGGCCTAAAGCCCACCAAATTGGTTGCTGCTGCCGGTAATCTTATTGATGAATTAGTATCTGTACCTAATGCAGCTGGAGCAAAATTTAAAGCAACGGAAACCGCCGAACCCCCACTTGATCCATATGCTGAATATTCAGGATTATAAGCATTTTTTACCGTTCCATAACTACTTCGTGATGATACTGCTTCAAAGGCAAACTCACTCATATTAGCTTTAGCAAGAATAATAACTCCCGCATCCATCAATCTTTGAATAACAAAAGCATTAGCTTTTGGGTAATTATCTTTTAAAGCTTTAGCACCTGCTGTAGTGGGCAATAAGGTTACATCAATATTATCTTTAACAATTATCGGAATACCATGAAGTAATGACTTAATTTTTCCTTTACTTCTTAATTCATCTAATTCTTTAGCTTCATTTATTGCATTTTCATTAATACTAATAATGGCATTAAAATCTTTATCATAAGCTTCGATTCTTTCTAAATAAAGTTTTACTAGTTCTTCACTGGTAATTATTTTCTGATTTAAAGCTTCACTGATTTCTTGAAGATTCATTTTGGTAATATCAATTACTGATTTACTTAAACCTTCAACTTTATTTGTATATAGTAATGTTATACCTATGAATACTATAAACAATTTTTTAATAAACATTGATTCTCGATTCCTTTTTTAATTCTTTTTCTTTTAAAGATTGTCTTTTGTCATAGGTATGTTTTCCTTTACATATTCCTATTAATAATTTAGCTTTACCATTTTTTAAATACATTTTTAAAGGAATTAGAGTATAACCATCTACATTAGCATCATCATATAGTTTTTTTATTTCTTTTTTATGGAGTAATAATTTTCTGGTTCTTCTTTCATCATGATTAAATCTATTACCTTCTTCATATTTAGCAATATACAGGTTTATAACAAAAGCTTCACCATTTCTTATTCTGACATAGGAATCTTTTAAATCAACACTTCCTTTGCGTACTGATTTGATTTCGGTACCGGTTAAAGAAATGCCTGCTTCTTCTTCTTTTTCCACAAAATAATCAAAATAAGCTTTACGATTATTTATTTCCATTTTTTGCACCACCATAAATTTCAAAATCAATTGTTTGTGCTTCTTTGCTTGCTCCGATAACTTTGATTGTAATTTTAGAACCAAGACGATAAGTTTTTTTAGTATTTTGTCCTATAATAGCCATTAAATCAGGTACATAAGCATAGTAATCTCCAATTAAAGAATTAATATGAACTAAACCTTCTACGGTATTTGGCAGTTCCACAAAAAATCCAAAATTAGTTACTCCTGATATAATACCGCTATAAATCTCACCAACATGACTTTCCATATATTCAGCTTTTTTCATATCATCAACTTCTCGCTCAGCTTCTACGGCGTCTTGTTCTCTTTGAGAAGTTTGCATACCAATCTCCGGTAAACGATTTTCCCATTTTTCTATAATTTCATTATTGATATTAGCTTCAAATAAATATTCACGAAGTAAACGATGAACTATTAAATCCGGATATCTTCTTATCGGACTGGTAAAGTGAGTATAACACTGACTACCTAAACCAAAGTGACCAATATTATCTGGGGCATATATTGCTTTTTGCATACTACGAAGTAATATAGAGGCTAAAATATCATACTCCGGTTTATCACTTAATTGACTTAAAATCTTTTGCATTGATTTAGAATTCATATCTTTAAATTTTCCTATTAATTGATATCCCAATAATTTTACTAAACGCATAAAGGAATCAATTTTTTCTGGTTTCGGTTTTCCATGAATACGATAAATAAACGGTAGTCCCATATTATAAATATGTCTTGCTACTGTTTCATTTGCAGCAATCATAAAATCTTCAATTAGTTTTTCTCCATCTTCACGGATTCTTTTTACTACATCAATACATTTACCTTTTTCATCAACTATTAATTTGGCTTCTTCTAAATCAAAATCAATATAGCCTCTTTCAATTTTATGTTCTCTAAGTATTTTGGCTAAATGGTTCATATCTTTTAGAGTATCTGCATATTTTTCATAACCTTCTGGAACAATATCTCTCATTAAGATATCATTAACCTTTTTATAGGTCATTCTTTTTTTAGATTTTATATAAGAAGGGAAAATATCATAACTAATTACATTTCCTTTTTCATCTATTTTCATTTCACAAGATATAGTAAGTCTTAATACATCTGGATTTAAAGAACAAATACCATTAGATAATTTATGAGGGAGCATTGGAATAACTGAGTCTGCTAAATATGAACTTGTTCCTCTTGCATAGGCATCCTGATCAAGTGGAGAATCTTCAGTTACATAATAACTGACATCAGCAATATGTACTCCTAAATGATAAATTCCATTTTCATATTTAAAACTAATAGCATCATCTATATCCTTAGTGTCATCACCATCAATAGTAAAAATTATTTCATTAGTTAAATCTTTGCGATTTACTAAGTGTTTATCTAATACTTCAGTTGGAATTTTATTTACTTGTTCTTCGGTTTCTTTGCTAAAATCTTCAAAAATTCCATACTTATAAGCAATAGATTTAATATCGACACCCGGATCATGGATATGCCCAATTATCTTTACTACAGTTCCTAAATATTTATTATTACCTAGTTCTTTTACGGTATTAACTAATACTTTAGTTCCATCTACACAATTTATGGTACTATGATGATCTAATTCAATATTTATAGATTTCTTATCATCATCTAACTTTAAGTATGGTTTATTATTTTTATAATAGATTGATCCAATAATGTTTTTAGTATTACGTTCTAAGATTTTTAAAACCTTACCTTCTGTTTCATTATTATATAAAAAAGTTTCAGCCAAAACAATATCACCATTAGTAGCTCCATTTAAGTTATTATAATTAATATATAAGTCATCACCTTCGAGTAAAAGAAAACCACTTCCTCTTTTATTGATACTTAGTTTTCCGACTTTTAAGTTTGGGCAATTTTTATATAGAATATATTTTTCTTTTTTTGTTCTAAAAACAATATGCTCATTTACTAACTTTTCTATTTCATTTTGTAGTTCAAGGTACTCTTTGGCACTAGTTAGCTCTAGCATATCATTAATTTTCATTAAATCTAAGGCTTCATACTGACTGTTTAGTATTTTTAATATTTCGTTTTTCATACACAATCTCCTATTTTTATTATAGCATAAACTAATCTTTTCTATAAAAAAAGCGCCTTACTTGGCACTACTAATTCTAATTTTAAAGATTGTATACATTTTAACTGATATATAAAATAAATGATAAAACGAAAAATGCTAAACCTAATATCAATGTAATACGAGTTATTAATAGTTCAGAGCCTCTTTCTTTTTGATTTTGAAATAACTCTGCATTTCCGCCGGTTATAATTTGACTGGCATCTGATGCTTTATTACTTTGTAATAAAACAATTGCTATTAATAATATTGATACAATTAATAATAATGTTTCCATAAACTCACCCAATTTCTTAACTAATTTAACATATTTTTTAACTAAAATCAAATAAAAACTAGTACTTATATTATTTTATAACATTTTCTGATTTTTATTAACATAACTTGTCAATCTTTTTCGTTGCTTTAGAGAAACTGATGTTGATATAATTTTTTTATGGTGAAGATATAATGAAAAATCGTTCTACTCTATCAGTATCTATATTTACTGTAGCTTTATTATTAACTATCGGTATAACATTTGCATATTTTACCGCCCAGTTAGTTGGTGGCGAAACATCAGATACTATTACCGTAACTGGTGGTTCAATGAATATTGTCTATGATGGAGGAAACGATATTAATATATCTGATATTATTCCTGGTGACGAGCCAAAAGCTATTAAAATATTCACTGTTACCGGTAACAACACTACCGCAGTCCCAATGAGTTATAAAATGATATTAATCGTTGAATATAATGATTTTAGTGAGGAATCTTTAAAATATAAATTAATAAGTACTAATACAGATAACAACGGAACAGTTGCCCCAAATATAGATTTGACCAATTTAGGTACTGGTGTTAAAACAATCGAATTAGGAGTTGGTTCTTATGATGTTCCTACAAATGGTAACAAAACTCATACTTATAAATTAGAAATTTATTTTCTAAATGAGCCTTATATTCAAAACGAAGATCAAGAAAAAACTTTAAAAGCATATATCCGCATCGAAGACAATACACAAATTTAAAATAAGAAGTATTTTAAAAAAATTATGAAAAAATAATTATATCTTTTTTTTGTGACAATTTTTACAAGTTACGTTAGCTATATAAAAAACACACTACAGTAGTGTGTTAACAATTTTCTTTTATAAAATTGACCAGTTCAATAAATTTACAACTGTTTGAAGCTTTTATAACTATTGCATCAGTTGGTTTTATTAATTGTTTAATAAACTCTTTAGCTTCTTCTTTGGTTTCAAAATATTTAATATTTTTCATACACTTACTGGCTTCATCACTTATATATTTAGCGTTATTTCCAATTGTAATTAAATAATCTATTGAATTTTCAGCAAGATATTTTCCAACCTTAGAATGTTCTTCTTTAGCATAATCACCAAGTTCGTTAATATCACCGAGAATTGCTATTTTGCGTTCTCCCTTTTCTTTTTTAAGATATTCTAGAGAATTAATCATAGAAGTAGCATTGGCATTATATGAATCATTTATAATTAGTGCTCCTTTGTTTGAATGTAATTTTTCCAAACGACCACTAGTTAATTTGCATTCACGTAAAGCTTCCTCAATATCTTTTACTTGAATATCAAAATGAACTCCGACAGCAATGGCAATTAAACTGTTTAATAAATACCCATTTGTTCCTATAGAGTTAACAAATTGAAAATTTTTATTCTTTATATTAACTTCAAAATCAGTATCATTAATATCCAATGCTTTAAAAGTAGAATTATTCTTAATACCACAAGTAATAATATTTGAAAAATCTATTTTAGCATTATGTAAGTATTCATCATCATTATTGATTATTAGTATTCCGTCTTTTTTTAATCCTGAAGTTATTTCTAATTTTGCTTTTAAAATATTTTCCATGCTTCCTAAGTTTTCAATGTGTACTGGTAAAATATTCGTAATCACAGCAACATCCGGTTTAGCGATATTAGAAAGATATTCTATTTCACCTAAGTGATTCATTCCCATTTCTAAAAGAATTATTTCTTCATCTTGTAATTTTAAAATAGTTAAAGGAAGTCCAATATGATTATTATAATTTTTTTCCGGTATTAAAGTTTTATACTTTTTAGAAATTATGCTATAAATCATATCTCTTGTACTGGTTTTACCTACGCTCCCGGTTACTGCGATAACTTTAGGTTTATAAATTTCTAACTTGGCCATAGCCAAATTCTTTAAGGCTTCTATTGAATCTTTAACTATGATAATGGGTTTATCTGTAACCTTAATTTCACTTTCATAGGATTTTTCTAATATGCAAGCCCCTGCTCCTTTTTCAAAAGCATCTTGATAAAAGGAATTACCGTCAAACTGATCTCCTTTAATACCAATGTATATATCCCCATTATTTATAGTTCGGGTATCATTAGAAAATTTTTGACATGTTACATTTTCATCACCACAATATAATTTTCCGTTACAAATTTTTACTATGTCACGTACTTTCCATATCATATTCTCACCTTATTTTACAAATTTTTTTTCTTCAGTTTTTTGGACAAGACTATTTTCTTCTAGTTTAGCAATCATATATTCTATCATTTGCATTACATTTCCATGATCGCTATGGTCATAGGCCGGAGACCCTCTTACTTCATCATCGACAAAATAATTTCCTGCAAATGGTTTTCTTATTCCAGTAACATCATAATAACTTCCATCTAATTCAAAGATAGCATGGTGTTCATCATCGCTAATAATAATCTTCCCTTCTGGAAAAACTTGTTTAAGTAAATAGGCATAATACCAACAAGCTCCAGTTGTAAAAAAGGAAACAGCATCATGATAACTTCCTGTTAAAAATCCCCTACCTGAAAATTCAGTATCAAAGATATTATTAATTTCATTAATTACATCTATAATATTATTCATTTTTTCCCTTATACTCTTCAATTCTTAATAGCTCATTATACTTGCAGATTCTTTCCCCACGGCTTAATGAACCGGTTTTTATATAACCTAAATCCAAACCAACAGCTAAATGGGCAATTGTTGTATCTTCTGTTTCTCCGCTACGATGGGAAATAATTGTCTTATAGTTATTTTTCTTAGCCAGTTCAATAGTTTTTAGCATTTCTGTAACAGAACCTATTTGATTAGGTTTAAGTAAGATTGCGTTATTATATTCTTCATCTATTCCTTTTTGTAAATATTTAATGTTAGTGACAAAATAATCATCACCTACTAACATTATTTTATTACCAATTAATGCAGTTAATCTTTGAATAGATTCTATGTCATTTTCCGCAAAGGCATCTTCAATACTGATTATTGGATATTTTTCTATTAATCCCACATAATAGTTTATTAATTCATCCTTAGTTATTTTTTGTTTATTAATTATATATTTTTCTCCATCAAAGAATTCACTGGCTGCACAATCTAGGGCAATACATATATCTTTTCCGGGGACATAATTACTATCACTTATAGCTTTAACAATATAATCTAAAGCTTCTTCGATGGTATGTAAATTTGGTGCAAAACCACCTTCATCACCAACAGATGTAGAAAAACCATTATTTGCTAACAATTTTTTTAAAGTATGGAATACTTCTGAACCACATCTTAATCTTTCTTTAAAAGTAGATTGTTTAGGAACAATCATAAATTCTTGGATTTCCAAACCACTACTGGCATGAACCCCACCATTTATAATATTCATCATCGGAATAGGAAGCGCTCCTGCTTTACCAAAGTATTCATATATTTCTTGATTATTTAATTTTGCTAATGCTTTTAGCACACATAACGATACAGAAAGAATCGCATTGGCACCCAACTTACTTTTATTAGGTGTTCCATCTAATTCCAATAATAAATTGTCAATCTCTTCTTGATTTAAATCTTTACCTATTAAAGCATCTTTGATAATGGTATTAACGTTATTTACTGCTGTTAATACTCCTTTACCATGATATCTTTCCGAATCTTTATCTCTTAATTCTAAAGCTTCGTTTTCTCCAGTTGAAGCTCCACTGGGTACACCAGATCTTACTAAAATGCCGTTTTCCAGTTCTAAATCTGTTTCAATTGTCGGATTACCCCTTGAATCTAAAATTTCTCTTGCATAAACATTTTTAATTTTCATTTTCTCACCATTCTCTAAAAAAATTATAAAATAAATGTAAAATATAAGCAAGCTAGAAAAAATGTAATATATTTGTGTTATAATTATTAAGAGGTGGCTATTTATGCGAATTATAGAGCTAACAATGGATCGTTTTGATCAATTTGCAGCCAATCATCCTTTACGTAATTACTGTCAAACTTCTGCATATGCCCGATTAATGGGTGAACAAGGTTTCAGTTATGATTATATTGGTTATGAAGATGATAGCCATAATTTAGTTGCAGCATCTTTAATTTTATATAAAAGAATTGGATTATGTAGATATGCTTATGCTCCAAGAGGTTTTTTAATTGATTATTACAATGCAGATTTAGTAGCTAGTTTTGTTAAAGATATTGTTAAAAGATGTAAAGATCGAAAAATAGTATTTATTAAGATTAACCCAGAAATTATTATCGGGGAATTAGATTCTAAGAAAAATTTTGCTGCTACATATAATCAAAATGTTAAAATTATTGATGATTTAAAAGATTTAAAGTTTAAACGTCGTAGAGAAGTTGAACCTTTAGAGTTAATCGCACCAAGAATCAGTACTTATATCAATTTAAAAAAATATGATGTCAATAAACTTAATGAAGAAACTAAAGACTTACTTAACTATGCTAATCGCAGAGGTTTAGATTATGAAATTGCTACCAGTAAAGATATTAATATTTTTTATAATTTCATAAAAAATGAAACAAACTTTAATATTAATAGTCTTCGTAATCTTTTAAATATTTTTTCTAAACAAAGCATGGCAGAATTAATTTTAGTAAAAGTAGATTATAAAAAGTTTTTAATTCAAGCTCAAGAAAACTATGATATGGAATTAGAGCATAATAATGAATGTAATAATTTAATTCAAGATAATCCTAATGAAGAGAACTTAAATGAAAAAATGGAATCAGATAAGCTCTTATTACAACTTAAAAATGATATTATTGAGGCTACCGAAGGATTAAAGAAAGGTAATAATGATTATATTGCCGGAGCTATTGTTATTAAGTATTTAAATCGTATTACAATACTATGTAGTGGATATAATAAAGATTTTAAAAATTTATATCCAAACTATTATTTATATAATAAATTATTTGAAATTTATAAAGATGAATATGATTATATAGATTTAAACGGGTTGGCTTCAGATCTAAGTAGCAATTCAAAATACTATGAATATAATCAATTTAAATTAAATTTCAACCCAATAATTTATGAATTTATCGGGGAATTTGATATCATACTTGATGAATTTAATTTCAGAAAATTACAAAGTCGAGATTTAATTATGAAAGAACTACAAAATTTCAAAGGTTTATAACAAAAAAGAAGTCATATGACTTCTTTTAATAATTTTCACATCTTAGTTCCATAAATGATTCAGGATGAGAACAAACAGGACATACTTTTAAAGCATCTTCTCCATAATAAATATGTCCACAATTACGACAAATCCAAACAACTTCTTCACCTTTATGAAATACTAAATTATTTTCAATATTTCCAACTAATTTTAAATAACGATCACGATGATGTGCTTCTATTTGAGCTACACCTTCAAATAGTTTGGCAATTTGTTCAAAACCTTCTTCATAAGCTACTTTGGCAAACTCCGCATACATTTCAGTTGCTTCATAATCTTCACCTGCTGCCGCATCTTTTAAATTATCCAAAGTTGAAGGAATATCTCCACCTTTTAATAGTTTAAACCATAATTTGGCATGTTCTTTTTCATTACCTGCTGTTTCTTCAAAGATGGCTGCTATTTGTTCATAACCATCTTTTTTTGCTTTTGAAGCATAATATGTATACTTATTTCTAGCTTCACTCTCTCCGGAGAAAGCTGTCATTAAATTCTTCTCAGTTTGGCTTCCCTTTAGTTCCATTTTATCTACCTCTTTCTATAATAAATTATAACTTCTAATTTAATATAATTCAAGGTATTACTATTTATTCCTATAGCGTAGTTTTGTATCTAATATTTTTTTACGTAATCGGATAATTTCCGGAGTAATTTCTACATATTCATCATTTTCAATGAATTCTAGAGCTGTTTCTAAGGTAAAGATCAGTGGTGGAGTTAACATGATAGCATCATCACTGCTTTTGCTACGCATGTTAGTTAATTCTTTATTTTTACATGGGTTAACATTCAAATCGTTTTCTCTGTTATGTACACCGACTATCATACCAACATAAATATCCATGCTTGGTTTAACAATTAATTTTCCTCTTTCTTGAAGATTAAATAATGAATAACCTAAAGCAGTACCATTTTCCATACTAACTAACACACCGGTTTTTCTGGTTTGAATAAATCCCGCATATGGTTTGTAACTTAGGAAACTTCTGATCATGATGCCTTCACCTTTAGTATTAGTAATGAAATTACTACGATATCCGATTAAACCTCTGGTTGGAGCTTCAAACTCTAAATTAGTATAATTGTCAATTTGTTGCATTTTCATTAGTATAGCTTTTCTTTCTTGTAGATCACTAATAATGGTACTGGCATAATCACTTGGTACATTAATAATAACAGATTCAAAAGGTTCACATTTTTTACCATCAATTTCTTCATATAAAACTTCTGGTTTACTTACACATAGTTCATAACCTTCTCTACGCATATTTTCAAGCAAGATAGAAAGATGTAATTCCCCTCTACCACTTACTTTGAATCCATCATTATTCGGTAATTCTTCAACTTCCAAACCGACATTGGTTTCAAGTTCTCGTTCTAATCTTTCTTTTAAATGACGATTGGTTAAGTATTTACCACTTTGACCAGCAAGAGGACCGTCATTAACTACAAAGTTCATACTTAAAGTTGGTTTTTCTATTTCAATTGGTGGTAATGAATCAAGTATATTAAAAGTACATATTGTATCCCCTATCGAAATATCAGGACAACCAGCTACAATTACTATGTCCCCATAAAAAGCCTCATTGACTTCTATTTTAGATATTCCTTCATTAACAAATATTTTAGTAATTTTGAAAGTTTCGGTAGATCCATCATTTTTAACTAGACTGACTGTTTCTCCTTTTTTAATACTTCCTTTAGTAATACGTCCGGTACCTAGTCTACCAATATATTCATCATACTCTAAATTAGATACTTGTAATTGTAAATTATCTTGAGGATTGCCTTTATAATATTCGTATTTATTTATAATAGTATCTAGTAATGGTTTAACATCAGCATTCTCATCATCCATACTATACTTTGCAATACCATTTTTAGCTATACCATATATAATAGGAAAATCTAATTGTTCATTAGTAGCATTTAATTCACAAAAAAGATCAAAAGTCATATCAACAACTTCTGATGCACGGGCATCTGCCTTATCTATTTTATTAATAAATAAAATTGGTTTTAAATTATGTTCTAAGGCTTTTTTCAAAACAAATCTAGTTTGTGGCATTGGACCCTCTGATGAATCAACCAATAAAATAACGGTATCTACCGTTTTAATAACTCTTTCTACTTCAGAAGAAAAGTCGGCATGTCCGGGAGTATCAACTATATTTATTTTATAGTCCTTATAGCGAATAGCACAGTTTTTAGAATAGATAGTTATCCCTCTTTCACGTTCCAAATCATTACGATCCATCACTTGGTTTACTACGACTTCATTTTCTCTAAAAACACCATTTTGTTTAAGTAGGGCATCAACTAAGGTACTTTTACCGGCATCAACATGGGCCACTACGGCAATATTAATAATTTTATCCATAATGTATCTCTTCTTTCTCGGCTTGATAATCATACATCTATTTCTTTTATTTTGCAATAAAAATTTTCATGTTATAATGATTTTAGGTGATAAAATGCTAACTAGAGTTAAAAAACATTTTAAAAATAATTTACTGGTTTATACTACTTTTTTGTGTGGTTTAATAGTCATTTCGGCTATCTACATATTACAAGATGTGTCTCCATATGGGAAGAATTCTTTATTAACTGTAGATTTCTTTCATCAATATGGACCTATGCTTGGAGAACTTTTTGATCGAATAAAAAATGGTTCAAATTTAATATATTCTTTTTCGATGGGAATGGGTCTTCCTTTTATCAGGAATTTTTTAAATTATTTATCAAGTCCTTTTAATATTATTATTTTCTTATTTGACCGAAATAACTTACTGACATCATTTTCATTTATTATTGGTCTAAAAGCAGTTATGTCTTCGGTAACATTAGTATATTTCTTTAAGAAAAAATTTAATATTAAAAGTCTTTGTTTTATACCTCTAGCTTTGCTATATGGATTTTGTGCTTATTTTACCGCTTACTATTGGAACATAATGTGGTTGGATGGTATGGTATTTTTACCAATGATTGTATTAGGTATTGAAAATATAGTTAATGAAAATAAATTTTATTTATATACTATTAGTTTAGCTATTATGTTAATTGCTAACTATTTTATAGGTTATATGATATGTTTATTTTCAGTTATATATTTTATTGGTTATCTTCTTATTAAAGAAAAAAAGGTTAAAGTAATTATCAAAAAAGGATTAATATTTACCGGAGCTTCAATACTGGCCGGAGGAATTGCTGCCTTATTTTTAATCCCATTATTTTTAAGTATCAAATCAATTAGTGCTACATCGGATTCTTGGCCAACCAGTCAGTATTATGCTTTTACTTTTTGGGAATATTTAGGTAATCATTTTACCGGAATATATCGAACAGTATTTAAATCAGGCATATCTAATGCAGCTAACATTTCAACCGGTATTTTAACAATTGCCCTATTATTATTGTTTATAATTAATCCTAAAATTAAACTAAAAATTAAAATTTTTTACTTAAGTTTAATTTTTATATTTATTTTAAGTTTCTTTTATGCCCCTTTTGATTTTATATGGCATGCCTTTCATGTTCCAAATGATTTACCATACCGTTACTCATTTATATATTCCTTTGTATTTGTAATTATTGCTGGATATTCATTATATTACTTAAAAGAATTGAAAATACGCTATGTTAGTATTGTGTACTTCCTAAATTTAATATTTATAGGGTTATTATATTTTTTAAAATATGGTAATATTGCCAAACAAATGATTCTTTTAAATTTTGTTGTACTAACTTTATATTTTGTTCTTTATTTAATTTATCAAAATTTTCCTAACATTAAAAAATATACTATTGGTCTATTCATTATCTTAACTATGTCAGAAATAATTATTTCTATAAATCATAATTGGAGTATATTTCAACATATTGATGATTTTTATTCTGATTATTATAAAACGGAAAATGCTCTTGAATATGTTAAATTAAATGAGTCATCTAAAATGTATCGAATTGAAAGAACACAAATATTAACCTTTAATGATCCTTCTTGGTATAACTATTATGGACAAACTACTTTTAGTTCAATGGCCTATGAAAATATGGCCCATCTTCAAAATAAACTGGCAATGCCGGGAAATAAAATAAACAGTTATTATTATAAACAAAATACCCCAATTTATGACTTAATGTTTAATATTAAATATTTTATCGGTGATACATGGGACATTAAAAGATATGAACTTTATTACAATGAAGATGATGTTATTGTCTTTAAAAACAAATATAATGCCGGGTTAATGTTTGCTATTAATAATGATATTAAATCATGGAATTACAATAGTGATGATCCTTTATTTATTCAAAAAGACTTTATGGAAAAAGCCAGCTCGATACCGGAGTCTTTAGTAAAACTGGTTCCTAATAAAATTGAAAAAGTTTATGATTATGCAAAAAAAGTAATTAAGTATACTTATAAAAATGTAAAAGATAATATGTACTTCTACATTAATAGCCCGGATATTGACTTTATAATTGTTAATGACACTATGTACTTTATGGAAGACTTTATTGATTATTACAAAGAAGCCAGTGAAGATATCGAAGTTTTTGATTATATCAGTTTTGGAGAAAAGTATATTATAAATACTCGTACTGAAGATAAAGAATATAGTATATATGTTGGATATAATAACTATACTAAAGATAGTTTCTATGGATACACCATTAATAATACAAATTTTGAACAAGCGGCTAACATGTTAGTTAATAACTCAGTTAATATTACTGATTTTACAGAAAATTATATTAAAGGAAATATTACTCTTGAAAAAGATAGTGTTTTATATACTTCTATACCTTATGACGAAGGTTGGAAAGTTAAAGTCAATGGTGAAGAAATTGAAACTTATAAAATTGGTAATGCTCTTCTAGCATTTGATATTAAATCAGGAGAAAATACTATCGAATTAAAATTTAAGTCAAAAGGAATAGTAGTTGGTAGTATCATCAGTGCAGTGTCACTTATAACTTTCATAGCTTTATCAAGTCGTAAAATTAAAAAAACAAAATCATAGATTTTGTTTTTTAATTTATAATTTTAGTGTTTTTGAATGATCTAATCTTGTATATTTATATTTAGGCCTCATTTCCGGAATTCCTACAAAATCCATTCCACAAAAAAGACCCTTTCCTTTTAATCTTTGTAATGTTTTAGTTTTAAAATATTTTTCTAACGGTCCTCTAGAACCGGCTTTATGCATACTATTATATTCTTCTACTAACATATAAAACCACCCTTAAATGTATTTTATTATATCACTAATTTTAAAAAAACAAAATCTCATGATTTTGTTTTCTATTTATTTGCAAATATTTTATCTATGTTCTTTTTTGGAAGCATTATTTGGACATTTCTTTCATTAGTAATTTCATATTTTAAAACAGCTCTATCCAATTTTTCTCCATCTATACACCAAGCTTTTTTTGGATAGTTGTCAAAAATAACTTCTAATTTATTGGCTCGATAAAATTCTAAGCCTGATACTTTAGTAATATCGGTAGTGAGTAAAACACTAAAAGTTCTTAAAATATCAATTCTTCTTTTAAAATTACAAAATAATACTTCAAATTGATCATCATCTAGTTTGATGTCCTTATAAAAATTATTAATACCAGCGATTCGATTGGCATTAGAAATAAGCATAAATGAATAATAGCCTTTTTTTTCTATACCATTAATACGATATGTAATATTATATAATTTGGTTGGTCTTAAAAAATCTTTAAAACCTTCTATTGCATAAGCAATTTTACCATATTTCTTTTTCAGAGCTCTAGGTGTTTCATAAGCAACATTTAAAAACTTCCCAAACCCTGCAACATATACGAATGGTCTACCATTAATTAAACATACATCCATTCCTTTTACTACGCCATCTAGTAGATCTTTTAAATTTTGTTTCATGTCTTTACCATAACCGAACATAACACCTATATCATTAGTTGTACCAACAGGTATATGAGCAAGTATTAAGCGGTCTTTACGTTCAAAATTTCCGCTCATTACTTCATTAAAAGTCCCATCGCCACCCATAGAGATTACCAAATCAACTTTATCTAAATGACTGACAATTTCTTTGGCATGTCCGGCATATTGTGTTCCAAGTATGCGAGGGTCATATCCGCTTTTAATTAATATTTTCTTATATTCTTTTATATATCTTGGCTTTAAAATATGACCACTATTTGGATTATAAATAAGCGCACAAGTTTTAGTATTCACTATAATCACCTTACATTAATAGATTATACGGTTTTGCCGGTTTTATGTCAAACTTTTATTTTAATTATTTTAGGTATCCTTTATTTTAAATAACCAAATTTTTTAAAAAGAATTATGCTTCATTGCAATTATTAAATATATGATCTATAAAAAATTTCAAAAAAAAGTTGAACTTGATAAAAAAATTCAACTAATATACAAATTGGAGGGGCCTACCGGATTTGAACCGGTGCTCAGGGAGTTGCAGTCCCTTGCCTTACCACTTGGCTAAAGCCCCACGTAAAAAGATTATAACAGATAAAAATAATCTTTTCAACTTATATTTCTTTTAAATTTATGTAATATTTATAATTTCGCCCAGAGATTAATAAATTCACTAAATCTGATCTTATCGCTGCCTTAGGAATCTCTATAAACACTATGTTATCTAATGTTTTTACTATTTTAGAATTTACATTTTTAGTAACAATCTTCCCGTAATAATTATATTCTATTTTAATAAATTTATCAAAAAAACTTTTATCACTTGTGGTAGTTTGTTTTAAACCAATATTATCTTTCACATCTAATTTATAATTTAATACTAATAAAGAATTATCTGCAGAATTATCCGGTGCTACCACATCATAATACTCGGTGCAATCTTCTTTATTACAAATTTCATATTTATATTCATAACTTGATTTAATTTCAATGCTTTTAAAGGTTAAATTAGTTTCTTTAAAAATGTTAGCACCAAAATACATAACTTCATTTGGCTTCTTCTCTAAGACAGCAGGAGTATTATTTAGAACGATCGGTTTAATTTTAAATTTTGAATAATTATAGAAAGTTTCTCCATCTTTTGTTTCAATATTTTTTAAAATATTTAAATAATAGTTTTTATAATTTGTTTTATCATCTATCTCAAAAATTAATATATAATTATTGGTAGTGTTACCAGGTATTTCATCGTTAAGATAAGTTTTACCAAAATCTACAAAGTAATTTTTTAGAGAAGGCATATTATAAATAGAATCATTCCCAGCTTTTAAAAACATTGAAACATTGGTTAATACTTGAGAATTACCTGAACGATTAATTATTATCATATCTAATATTAAATATTTTTTGCCTTTAGATATTAGTTTACCATTATAATCATATTTGGTTTCATAAGCTCCAATCATATTATAAGTAAATGTACCAATTGCCCCTGAACTGCCTACTTTATAAGTTTTATTCAAAATATTATTATGAATAATTACTGAGCTAAGTATAACGATTAATACTCCACCCACTATAATACTGAAAATAAATTTATTCTCCAAAATATAATATTTTAATTCTCTAAGTGTTCTTCTGACTTTTCTTTTATATTTATATCCTTCTGTACCTAATACAAATTCAAATTCTTCGTTATCCTCACTTTTAATTTCCAGTTCTTCTAAGTCTTTGCTAAAATTAAATTTTTTTACATCAAAACCAATACCACGAATGATACTTATAACCATAAAATAATATCTAGGTAGTGATACGATTAAATAAATATCTCGATAAGCTCTTGATGCCTGTTGAGTTAGTGATGAGGTTTCAACAGATTTCATGACATTTGTTGCAATTATTACCATTATAAGTAATATTAAATAATATATAAATAACGTTATATAAAAGAAAGTTGGTTTTTGTTTTTTACGCATTAATAAAAACATTATCAAAGCAAACGTAATAACAATAAATAGTAAAAGATAAAGTAAAGGATCTATATATTTGGAAGCCAATCCAATCGTATCTCTGACAGTACCTTTTACATACCCAGAGTAAAAATTATTAATATTACCATATAAAATATTAATACCAATTATTACAACCGATAATATGATATGAATGATGCGAAAATTTTTAATTAAAAATGCATATGGCTTCTTTAGTATCATCACTATCACCCTTATTGTAATAATTATAACATAAAAAATAAGAAAAAATATTTTTTCTTATTTCTTGGAAACCATTAATTGTCCCTCTTTTAAATAAATTGTTTCATTATCCTTAAGCAAATTATTAAATGAAATATTAAACATTTTTGCTACTAACTCAAGTGTATCTCCTTCTTTGGTAATATAGTATGAATAATTCCTTTTAGGTATTAAAACTATTTGCTCTTTGTATACATAATCTGTTACGTCCAAGCCATTTAAAACTGCCAGTAAATTTGGATTAATATTTTTTTCTTTGGCCAAAGTAAACAAACTGGTATCATTTTCTATTATATAAGTTTCATAATATGTATTTGTTTTATCCATCTAATCACCTTTGTTATAGGATATTCAGATTATTTTTTTTGGTTAATCAAAAATGAATATAGTATTACGATAGTTAAAATTCCACTCAGAATTTTCTAAAAGCTTAACCTCTCCGGAATTTGGAGAATAGACGAAAAGAACATTTTTTACCAAATAATATACTTCGTCTTGATGTGTATATATAATTTCTTTTACTTTATTATTGGTAACTAAAATTAAATTTTTATCTATATCTAAATATAAGTGTTCATTGATAATCTTATAATCAAATATAGTTTTTTCAGTAAACTTATATTCTTTATTGACCAATTTATTTAAGGATATATTTTCCCATTTTTCATCATAAATAGCTCCTTTTTTATTTTCATTTCCTATTTCCGAAACTATTCCTTTTTTAGGATTGATTTTATATTCTTTTTTATTTTTTTTATCAACTAAATATATATTCTTATTATGATCACCTAAATAATATGAATTATAAGATATCTCTTTATTAACAGATAACTCTGATAACTCTAATTCATCAT